>NZ_CP133782.1:5580000-5824620 GCF_034351645.1 Pseudomonas sp. DC1.2
TTATCCAGGTGTCCGAGCGCGCTTATGATGTCGACTTCGGGCACCGCCGCAAAACCCAGGACCAGCCCGGCGCGCTGGTCCAGCGGTTGTTGCGAACCCGGCAACCAATAGCTGCTGAGTGCATTGATCTCGATATCGGCACGGGTGGCTTTTTCGATCAGCTCCTTTTCCAAGGCTTGACTCTCGACCCGCACGGTCAAATGCAGCCCTGCTGCCACGCTTGGCAGACTGCCAACGCCCGGAATATCCATCGGCCAACCCGCCAGCAACGTATTGCGCCGACTCAACGCGGCACGGCGCATACGACGGATATGCCTCTGAAAGTGCCCCGCCGCCATGAATTCGGCCATTACCGCTTGAGTGCTGACCTCGGAATGACGCACATCCACAGCACGGCGCTGGGAGAACGCCTCTACCAACCCGATCGGCAACACCAGGTAGCCCAACCTAAGCGCCGGGAACGCCACTTTGCCAAAAGTCCCGACATACAGCACTCGCTCCTGCCGGTCCAGCGCCGCCAATGGCGCCAACGGTGCGCCGCTGTAGCGGTATTCACCGTCATAGTCATCCTCGATGATCCAGCCGTCAGTGCGCTCAGCCCACGCCAGTAATTCCAGGCGCCGAGCGAGGCTCATGATTACCCCGGTCGGATATTGATGAGACGGGGTGACATACGCCAATCGGCAATCGCTCAAACCGTTCAGTTCGGCGCAATCGATACCTTCGTTATCCACGCACACCCCGTGCAATTTCGCCCCAGCCACAGCGAACGCATGACCCGCAGCGCGGTACCCCGGATTCTCCACCGCGACCCCGTCTCCCGGCTCCACCAGCAGCTGTGCACAAAGGCTAATCGCCTGCTGTGCGCCACTGGTGATCACTATTTGCTCAGCTGAGCACTGCATTCCTCGCGAGCTGCGCAAATAAGCGGCGATCAATCCGCGTAATCGCTGGTCGCCAGCCGGATCGCCATAACACAGCTGCTGAAAATCCGGTTTTCGCCAGAAAGCCGCATTCAGCTTGGCCCAGACCTCAAAGGGAAACAGATCAAACGCCGGAACACCTACCCTGAATGCCCTCGGCGGACCGCTGGGAGGTTTAGCCAAATGGTTCTTTTCAACCCGCGCCAAGCCTCCCCTGTGGATAACTTTACTGGATGAAAACACAGGTAAATCGAGCCAATTTGTGGATAAGGCTGGGGATAAGCCTGTTGAAAAGCCTGTGGATAGTTTTGTGGATAGTTTTTTTGTCAGTAACGTACCGGGCCCAATTTGCACGACATACGTACCGTCGCCGACCCTCCCCTCAATAAAACCTTCGGCGTAGAGCTGATCGTAGGCGCGCACGACGCTGTTACGGGAAATCGCCAACGCGGTGGCCAGATCACGGCTGGCCGGCAAACGCATCCCACCAGCGAGTCGCCCGTCGAGCACACGCAGGCGCAACGCCTGATACAGCTGGCGGCTCAGCCCTTTGCCGCGATCAAGTTCGATACCGGTCGGGTTAAATGACAGGGACAGCGACGAATCAGGCATGACATTGGACCTACGAAATGGGTCATGAATGGCTCTTACAACAGACCAATAGCCTGCCTAGGATGCAGACATTCTCCAAGGAAAATTTCCATGTACTTGCCCAGCGCCTTTGTCATAGAAGATTTGCCTGAACTCCATCAGCAGATACTCGGCACTCGCCTCGCCGTGTTAATCACCCATAGCGAACAAGGCTTACAAGCCAGCCACTTGCCGCTTTTGCTGTACCCGGACCAAGGGCCGAATGGCACCCTCTACGGCCATTTCGCCCGGGCCAATCCGCAGTGGCAGGCATTGCAGAATGGCGCACAAGCACTGGTGGTTTTTGCCGGCGCCGACGCCTATATCAGCCCGGGTTTTTACCCGAGTAAAGCCGAACACGGCAAAGTCGTGCCCACCTGGAACTACGTCGCGGTCCATGCTTATGGCACCGCCGAAGTGTTCACCGACGCCACTCGCCTGCGCCATTTGGTCAGCGCCCTCACTGATCGCCACGAAGCCGGTCGCGCCACACCCTGGAAAGTCGATGACGCCCCGCCCGACTACATCGACGGGATGCTCAAGGCCATCGTCGGCTTCGCCCTGCCGATCCAGCGCCTGGAAGGCAAGCGCAAGCTCAGCCAGAACCGCAGCGCCGAAGACATCGCCGGCGTGCGCGAGGGGCTGAGTGCCAGCCCCGATGTGCGCGATCAGGCCCTCGCCCACCTAATACCCAAGGAATGAACATGAACCAGATCGAGATTCGCCAAGTCACCGCCGACGACCAGGCGTCGTGGCTACCGTTGTGGCAGGCCTACCTGCGGTTCTACAACACCGAGCTGCCCGAGGCCGTTACCCAAAGCACCTGGCAGCGCCTGCTTGATCCCAGTGAAACAACCCACTCCGCGCTGGCCTGGGTCGACGGCACAGCCGTGGGCATGGTGAACTTCATCTACCATCGCTCGAACTGGAGCATCGAAAACGCCTGCTACCTGCAAGACTTGCTGGTAACGCCCGAAACCCGCGGCACCGGCGTTGGCCGCAAACTCATCGAGTTTGTTTACGCCACGGCCAAGGCCGACGGGTGCTGCAAGGTTCACTGGCTGACTCATGAAACCAACACCACGGCGATTCAGCTCTACGAGCGCATCGCCGAACGCCCCGGTTTCATCCAGTTTCGCACCGCCCTCTAAGGTTCAAGGAGAACACCATGTCAACTTCACTCGCGGACTGGAAAGGCGTACCGCCACCCTCGGTTCAACTGATCGAGGGACGCTTCATCCGCCTGGAAAAACTCGACCCGGCGCGGCATGCCGACGGTTTGTTCAACGCCCTGCAAGGTCCGGGGGCCGATCCGAAACTCTGGGATTACTTGCCTTACGGCCCATTTCAGGAGCGCCGCGTATTCAATGATTGGTTGAACAACCACGCCGCCAACAGCGACCCCTATTTCTTCGCCGTGATTGATCGCGCCAACGGCGAGGTGCAGGGCATCCTCAGCTTGATGTCGATCGTCCCGGCCCAGGGTCGCATCGAGATTGGCCACGTGACGTTTGGTTCGCCGATGCAGCGTTCGCCGAAAAGTACCGAGGCGGTTTACTTGCTCGCCAAGGAGTCTTTTGCCATGGGCTATCGGCGCCTGGAGTGGAAGTGCAACAACGGTAACGCACGCTCGAAGTACGCGGCCGAGCGCTTGGGCTTCAGTTTTGAAGGGGTGTTCCGCCAGCACATGGTGGTCAAGGGGCAGAACCGCGATACCGCGTGGTACTCGATTCTGGACTCGGAGTGGTCGGCGATTGGTGCAGGCTTTGAGCACTGGCTTTCAGATGAAAACCAGACAGATGGCGGTCAGGTAAAAACCTTGGCTGAGTGCCGCGGGTAGCCCGCGGCGCCTGGACGGAAGCCTTCGCGGGTTTGCCCGCGATGAGCTTCTAGACGAGTTTCTGGGCCAGCACCGCGATGTGCTCCGGTCCAATACCGCAGCACCCGCCCAAATGGCTGGCGCCGCGCTGCTGCCAATCTGCCGCCCATTGCAGGTAACCCGGCGGATCGAGGTCTTCGCGCAGCGGGTCGAGCCCGTCGTTGGCCGTGGCTTCTTTTGGTTGCGGCGGAAAGGCGTTGGCATACGCGCCGATGTGAATCTTCACCCCCAACCGCTCAAAGGTTTCCCGTGCGGCATCAATCGCCGCGCCGATCACTTCTGGCTGGCTGCAATTGAACAGCAACGCCTCGACACCCAGCTCAGCCGCAACGGCAGCCGCTTCGGCCACCGGCTCACCGGAACGCAAACGCGGGACTTCGTCGGTGTCTTCATCCTTCAAGGTAAACGACAGCCAGAACGGCTTGCCGTCCTTCGGCAGACCGGCGTGGATCGCTCGCGCCTCGACGATTGAACTCTGGGTTTCCGCCAGCCACAGATCGACATGAGGCGCCAGACCGGTGACCAGCGGTGTCAGCAGTTCAGTCACCCGAGCCGCGTCGAACAAGTCCGGGCGGTAAGAACCGAACAACGGCGGCAACGAACCGGCGACACGCACGGCTTTGCCCGAAGCCTCCACGGCACGTCGCGCCAGCGTCCCGGCCAGCGCCGCGAGTGCCTGGCCTTCAGCGGCAAAGCGTTCTTCGCCAATGTGAAACGGCACCACCGCGTAACTGTTGCTGGTGATCACGTTAGCGCCACTGTCGATATAGGCTGCGTGTACCGCCTCTACGGCGTGCGGCGCTTCGCTCAAGGCCAGCGCTGACCACTCGGGCTGCCTGAACGGCGCGCCTGCGCGTTGCAGTTCGCGGCCCATGCCGCCATCGAGAATTACTGTACGTGCTGCGCCCATATGCTTTTCACTCATAAGCTTATGAAAATAACTCACTATCAGAGTCGTTCTTATAACTATTTAATACGCACCATTCGGTTAATAACAACCTCTTTTTTATTCAGGTATGGACTGTGAAATTTCAACCGCTGCTGGCCTTGGGCCTGACGATTCTAGCTGCCTCTACCCAAGCCTTTGGCGGCGCTACGCTGGATCGTGTAGAGCAAAAGAAAGAACTGGTGGGCGTGTTGATGGAAAGCTATCCGCCGTTCTCGTTCCTTAACGACCAGAACCAGCTCGACGGTTTCGACGTGGACGTGGCCAAAGCCGTGGCGGACAAACTTGGCGTCAAACTGCGCCTCGAAACGCCGTCCTGGGACGTCATCGCCGCCGGCCGCTGGAGCGGACGTTACGACATCTGCATTTGTTCGATGACCCCGAGCAAGGCCCGCGCCGAAGTCTTCGATTTCCCGGTCGAGTACTACGCCTCACCCGCGGTGATCGTGGTCAACGCCAAAGACGACCGCATCCACAGCGCCAAGGACCTGAGCGGCAAAAAAGTCGGCCTCACCAGCGCATCCAGCTATGAAAGCTACCTGAACAAAAACCTCGTCATCGAAGGCGCCGAAGAGACTCAGTTGCAGTACCCGTTCGAGAACGTACAGATCGCACCGTATGACACCGATAACGTGGCGTTTCAGGACCTGGGCCTGGGCGCGGGCGTGCGACTCGATGCGATTCTGACCAACCTCGTCACCGCGCAACCGCGCCTGAACGAAGACAAACGTTTCAAACTGGCAGGCGACCCGCTGTACTCGGAACCGAACTCGGTTGCCATTGAAAAAGGCGATGCCCAGTGGGACGCCAAGGTACGTACTGTTTTTGCGCAATTGAAACAAGACGGCACTCTGAGCAAACTCTCGCAAAAATGGATCGGCGCCGACATCAGTAAATGACTTCTTTCCCCAAACCTCCTCAGCTGCCACCCCCGGTGGCTGAGTCGCGACTGCAACGAATGTTCGGCTTTCGCACCCGGCTGTACCTGACGTGGGCGGCAATGCTCAGCTTGTTCGCCAGTTTCTTCCTGAGCTTCGACCTGAAGTTCTCGATCATCCTCGACAAACTGCCCAACCTCGTCGGCCTGCACCTGGCGCCTAACGGCTTCCTGCAAGGTGCGGCCCTGACGCTGTTCCTGTGCCTGTGCTCAATCATCGCGTCGTCACTGCTGGGGTTCATCACCGCCCTGGCGCGGCTGTCGAAAAGCGCGGTGGCGTTCGGTATAGCGAGTTTCTATGCCTCGTTCTTTCGCGGCACGCCGTTGCTGATCCAGATCCTGTTGATCTACCTCGGCCTGCCACAACTGGGTATCGTCCCCGGCGCCATCGCTGCCGGCATCATCGCCCTGTCGCTGAACTACGGCGCCTACCTCAGCGAAATTTTTCGCGCGGGCATCCTTGGCGTTCCACACGGCCAACGCGAAGCGTCCCTGGCCTTGGGCATGCGCGACAGCGTGATTTTCTGGCGCGTTACCCTACCCCAAGCGATGCGCACGATCATTCCGCCCACCACCAACCAATTCATCTCCATGCTCAAGGACTCATCCTTGATCTCGGTGATGGGCGTGTGGGAAGTGATGTTCCTGGCGCAGTCCTATGGGCGATCAAGCTATCGCTACATCGAGATGCTGACAACCGCGGCGATTATTTACTGGGTGATGTCGATTGGGCTGGAACTGATACAGGCACGGATGGAGCGGCATTATGGGAAGGCTTACTTGAGCCGCCGTTAGCTGAAGGCGAAAGCACGTAGCCTTTGATAGCTTGTTGATTGGCTGTAGGAAAAAAACACCCCACAGAAGCGCTAAAAACAACGATTCCCGAGCGGCCAGTTCTTTTCTACAGAACAATCTGACGCAACCCGCAACCCTGCCGGAACCGCCTGACATCGGCGTCTACCGCCTCCCCCATAGAGTTTGTCCTCCTTCCCAAAGAGGTCAAACTCAATGCCCGCTCAACACCAACACCGACCACTCCACCTGGCATTGGCCATTGCGTTCGCACTCGGGTGTGCTGACTTCGCAATGGCCCAACAGATTACCGCCGACACCTCCCCCGCCCCAACTGAAACGCCGGAAGACTTGATCGCCGGGCTGGACGCGTTCATCCATGCGGCCGACACCACCCACACCAAGGTCACCAAGGCATACATTGAAAAGCACGGGGTTGAGCTGCTATTCGGCGATACCAATGATCTGGTGACGGTGCTTGCCCGGGGCGGTTTGACCGGGGTGGTGGACGGCGGCGACGGCGACGACGTGCTGCAACTCGACGCGGCGAACGGTGGCTCGCTAGGCGAGACGCGCAACTTCGAGGGGCTGGAAGTCAAACGGGGAGCCTGGACTCGTGACGGGGCCAGCGATTTCAGTATTGGGGTCCTGGTGCGCCCCAAAGCCATACTGACCAACAGCGGACATATCGACGGGGGTGTATTGACGCAAGGCACGCTGAACAATAACGGCGAGATCCGTGGCGCAGTGACCGTGCTCTCTGACGGCACCCTGAACAACGCAGGAACCATTGAGGGAGGCGTTGACGTCAGAAATCGCGGGGCCTTCAGCGGCCAGGGCACGGTAGGCGAACTGAAATTGGCCGGCACGCTCTCCGTCAACAGGTTACAGGGCGCGCCGACAGTGGTGGACGACCTGAACATGTCCAACACCGCCGAGCTGGTCTATGAGGTGAATGCCAATGGCCGTAGCGAGACGATCAACGTTGGCGGCACCGCCAGACTGAACGACGCCACGCTGAGCATCGTTGCAGTCCCCGGCGAATATCCCGTGAGCAGCCAGCACACCCTCATCGACGCCAATAAGGTCGAAGGCCAATTCGGCAACGTCGTTAATGGCCTGGCCTTCATGAACCCGACCCTGCAATACCATGAAAAGTCCGTGGCACTGACCTACGCGCGTAACGATGTATCGCTCGACAGCGTCGCGACCAGCGAAAGCGGGCGTCAGCTCGCCCAGAGTATCGACGAGCCAGAGGCGATCGCCCCCGTCCAGATGCCCTCTGATACATCGAGCGCTGCCACTGTCACCCCGAATACATCACCGGCCACGAACACTGCCGTCACCGCCCTGCTCGGTGCCAACAAAGCCACTGCCAGTCGGGCCATCGAACAATTGGCCGGCGGCAGCAACGCGAACCTGGCCAATGCAACCTTGAGCAGTGTGAGTCCTGTGACTGGCAGCATGCTCTCGGCCATGCGCCAACTGGGCGCCGCCGTCCTCCATGAACAGAGCAATACGCCGCGTCTGGCGGCCGGTAGCAACACCCGCGACAGGGTCTGGTTACAGGCACTGGGCAACGGCGGCACAGTGGATCGTCGTCATGAAAGCAGCACGCTGCAACATGCCACCAAAGGCCTGGTACTCGGCACGGATTGGGCACTCGGTGAGCAATGGCGCCTGGGCGTCATAGGCGCGAAATCGCAAACACGCCTGGACGGCAGTCAACTCGACGGCGAGCTGAACAGTTGGCACCTGGGCGCCTATGCCTTGCACCAACGCGGGCCTTTGGCGTTGCGTTTGGGCGCGACGCACAGCAGCCATGAAGGAAGCAGCAAGCGACGAGTCGCCTTCAACGGCTTCAGCGATCGCCCGACGGGGAGCTACGACGCCAGCACTCAGCAGGCCTTTGCAGAGGTCGGCTACACATTGCGCAGCGGCAACGTCAGCGCCGAGCCCTTCGTCACGCTCGGCTACCAACGCTATCAGCGCGACAGTTACACAGAGAACGGCGGCGCAGCCACGCTGCGAGTCCACGGGCAAACCCAGAACAACCTCAATAGCACCTTCGGCCTTAGGCTGGCACAGCTCAATACCCTGGATAACGGTATGCAATTGACGCCGCGACTCAGCGCCGGCTGGAAACACACTTACGGCAATATCAACAGCAAGACGCGGCAGCGACTGGCAACGGGCGGCAAAAATTTCACCGTCGAAGGCGCAGCGCTTGATCGTGACGGCCTGATGCTTGGCGCCGGGCTCGATCTGGCTGTGTCGGCACGGCATACGCTGGGTGTCGGGTACAACGGCGAGATCGGGAGTGACAGTCGCAGTCACGGCGTAACAGGGCAGTGGCAGATGGTGTTCTGAGCAACGACTGACATCCCGCAGCCAGGGTGAGGACGAGCGCTCTACCCCACTTTGGATGCGGAATGTTGAGCAAAAAAAAAGGGGAGCACATGCCCCCCCGAGGTTTAAAACGGTCTATCGAGGCTGTTAACTCAGCCTTCGATCTCGATCAGAATTTCGCCTGGGTTCACCCGGTCGCCCTTGGCCACATGGATGGCAGTAACTTTGCCGGCGATGGCGGCCTGCACTTCGGTTTCCATCTTCATCGCTTCAGTAATCAACATGGCCTGGCCTGCCTTCACCACGTCGCCCTCCTTGACCAGCACATCGACGATGTTGCCCGGCATGGCCGTGCTGACGTGGCCAGGTGCCGTGGCTTGCTTGCGCTTGCTGCTGCCACCGCCGACGAATTCGTTGAGCGGTTCAAACACCACTTCTTCCGGCATGCCGTCGATAGTCAGGTAGAAGTGGCGCTTGCCTTCAGCCTTGACGCCGACGCCGGTGATGTCAACGCGGTAGGTTTCACCGTGGACGTCGATGACGAACTCGGTCGGTACGCCGTCGCCAGCGGCCGAGGCCACGCTACCGGCTTCAGGAATCGGCAGCAGCGCTTCCGGGGTCAGCGTGCCGGCGTTGCGTTCTTCGAGAAACTTGCGACCGATGTCCGGGAACATGGCGTAGGTCAGCACGTCTTCTTCTGATTTGGCCACGGCACCGATTTCGGTACGCAGCTTGGTCATTTCCGGCTTGAGCAGATCAGCCGGTCGAACGTCGATCACCTCTTCGCTACCAATGGCCTGGCGACGCAGCTTCTCGCTCACGGTGCCCGGCGCTTTGCCGTAGCCACCTTGCAGGTAGAGCTTCACTTCGTTGGTGATGGTTTTGTAGCGCTCGCCGGCCAGCACGTTGAAGAACGCCTGGGTGCCGACGATCTGCGAAGTCGGAGTCACCAGCGGCGGGAAGCCGAGGTCTTCACGAACCCGCGGAATTTCGGCCAGCACTTCGCTCATGCGGTTCAGTGCGCCCTGCTCTTTCAGCTGGTTGGCCAGGTTGGAAATCATTCCGCCCGGCACCTGGTTGACTTGCACACGGGTGTCGACGGCGGTGAATTCGCTTTCGAACTGGTGGTACTTCTTGCGCACGGCGTAGAAGTACAGACCGATCTCTTGCAGCAGTTCCAGGTTCAGGCCAGTGTCGAACTCGCTGCCTTTAAGGGCCGCGACCATCGACTCGGTGCCTGGGTGGCTGGTGCCCCAAGCAAAGCTGGAGATCGCGGTGTCGATATGATCGGCGCCGTTTTCGATAGCCTTGAGTTGGCACATCGCAGCCAGACCCGCGGTATCGTGCGAGTGAATGAAGATTGGCAGCGACTGTTCGCTTTTCAATGCCTTGACCAGTTCGCCCGTAGCGTAAGGCGTCAGCAGGCCAGCCATGTCCTTGATCGCCACTGAGTCGCACCCCATGGCTTCCATTTGTTTGGCTTGCGCAACGAAGGCCTCGACGGTGTGTACCGGGCTGGTGGTGTAAGCGATGGTGCCTTGCGCATGCTTGCCGGCAGCTTTCACCGCTTCAATGGCCACTCGCAGGTTACGGACATCGTTCATCGCGTCGAAGATGCGGAACACATCGATGCCATTGACGGCGGCTTTAGCAACGAAGGCTTTGACCACATCGTCACTGTAATGGCGGTAGCCCAGCAGGTTCTGGCCACGCAGGAGCATTTGTAGGCGCGTGTTAGGCAACGCAGCACGCAGCTGACGCAGACGCTCCCACGGGTCTTCTTTCAAAAAACGCACGCAGGCGTCGAACGTCGCACCGCCCCAGACTTCCAGCGACCAGTAGCCGACTTTGTCGAGCTTGTCGCAGATCGGCAGCATGTCTTCGGTGCGCATGCGCGTGGCGAGCAGCGATTGGTGGGCGTCGCGCAGGATGGTGTCGGTGACGTAGATCTTCTTGGACATTGGAATATTCCTCACAGGCCTGCGTGGGCGGCGATGGCGGCGGCGATGGCCAGGGCCAGCTCTTCGGGTTTGCGCTTGATCGAGTAGTTGGTCAGTTCAGGGTGGGCTTCAACGAAGCTGGTGTTGAACTGGCCGCTACGGAATTCCGGGTTACGCAGGATCTCCTGGTAATACGCGGCGGTGGTTTTGACCCCTTGCAGGCGCATATCGTCCAGAGCCCGCAAGCCACGGTCCATCGCCTCTTCCCAGGTCAGCGCCCACACCACCAGTTTCAGGCACATGGAGTCGTAGAACGGCGGAATGGTGTAACCGGTATAGATCGCCGTGTCGGTGCGCACGCCAGGACCGCCGGGTGCGTAGTAACGGGTGATCTTGCCGAAGCTCGGCAGGAAGTTGTTTTTCGGGTCTTCAGCGTTAATCCGGAATTGCAGCGCAAAACCGCGGTGCTGGATATCTTCCTGCTTCACCGAAAGCGGCAGGCCGGAGGCAATGCGAATTTGCTCACGGACGATGTCGATGCCGGTGATTTCTTCGGTGATGGTGTGCTCCACCTGCACCCGCGTGTTCATTTCCATGAAGTACACCTCGCCCTCGGCGAGCAGGAACTCCACGGTACCGGCGTTTTCGTAACCCACAGCCTTCGCCGCACGCACCGACAGGTCGCCGATGTAGGCGCGCTGTTCAGGGGTCAGTTGCGGGCTAGGGGCGATTTCGATCAGCTTCTGGTTGCGACGCTGGATCGAACAATCTCGCTCGAACAAATGCACCACGTTGCCAAAACTGTCGCCGAGGATCTGCGCTTCGATGTGCTTCGGATTGACGATGCACTTTTCCAGGAACACTTGCGCCGAACCAAAAGCCTTGGTTGCTTCGGAAATCACCCGAGGGAACGCGTGTTCAAGTTCTTCGCGGCTGTTGCAACGACGAATCCCGCGACCACCGCCACCTGAGGTGGCCTTGAGCATCACCGGATAACCGATGCGCTCGCCTTCGACCAAGGCCTCAGCGATATCGGCGACATTGCCCTCCGTACCCGGAGTGACCGGCACGCCCGCCTTGATCATGCTGCGGCGCGCTTCAGTCTTGTCGCCCATACGGCGAATAACTTCAGCCGATGGACCGATGAATTTAATCCCGCGTTCGGCGCAGATGTCCGCCAGCTCGGCATTTTCCGACAGGAAGCCATAACCTGGGTGCAACGCATCGCAACCGGTTTCCACCGCCAGGTTCACCAGCTTGCGTGGGTTGAGGTAGCCGGCCAGCGGATCGGCACCAATGCTGTGGGCCTCATCCGCACGCTTTACATGCAAGGCATGACGGTCGGCTTCGGAATAAACCGCAACCGAGCGAATGCCCATCTCGGCGCAGGCACGCACGATTCTTACGGCAATCTCACCACGGTTGGCGATCAGGATCTTTGTTATCACTTGTAGGTTCCCTTGAGCCGGTGACACCACGACCTGCTAGACCAGATCGACACGTGACCAAATGTTTCAATTCAGTCGCGTCACCACACTAGTCCTCACAAGGGATTAACAAAAATGAATAATAATTGGGTCAGCCATAAGTAAAGATTTATAGTTGGCACTCCCCCCCGTATCGAGAGCGTTTAAATAATGCGTAAGTCATTGATGCGTATGACTTTGCGTCAATTACAGATTTTTAATGAAGTCTGTGATTTGCGGTCCTACAGCCGCGCGGCTGATGAAATGTCTCTCACGCAACCCGCCGTTAGCCTACAGATTCGTCAACTTGAAGAGCTGATTGGCCAACCGCTATTCGATTACGTTGGCAAAAAGCTCTACATGACCGAAGCGGCCGAAGCGTTGCAGCGAGCCAGTCGAGACATTTTCGGGCGCCTGGAAAACCTCGACATGCAGCTCTCGGACATGCAGGGCTCCTTGCAGGGGCAGTTGAAACTGGCAGTTGAGTCCAGCGCCAAGTATTTCGTGCCGCACCTGTTTGCCGCGTTCAAACGCCAGCACCCGGAAGTGAACCTGCACCTGACAGTGGTTAACCGCGGACAAGTCATCCGACGCCTGTCAGACAACCGTGATGACCTGGTGATTATGTCGATGGTGCCGCAGGACATGGGACTGGAGTTCTTACCGTTTCTCAACAACCCGATTGTGGCGGTGGCACCGCCCGATCATCCGCTGTGTCACATGGGACGACTGCGCTTGCAGGATCTGGAGCCTTACACGTTGCTGATGCGTGAGCCGGGGTCAGGTACGCGCATAGCGTGCGAAGAATATTTCAAAGAGAAGCGCGTTCACTTCAACCAGACCCAAGAGGCATCATCAGCCGAAGCTCAGCGTGAGTGCGTGCTGGCAGGACTGGGCATAGCGCTGTTAACGCGCCACGCCCTGAACCTGGAGCTGGCGACCGGCGCGCTCATTGAACTGCCGGTCGAAGAGTTACCGCTGTATCGCAGTTGGTGCCTGGTGCAGGCCAAAGCAAAACGGCTGTCACCTGTGGCTCACGCGTTCCTTGCGTTTATCCGCAGCGAGCGGGTACAGATCAGCGCGCTGGTTGAGCGCTTCGACGGGAAGTTACCGGTGCTGCCTGCCAATAGTTAAGGTGAAGCTCGTCAGGGAAGTCGCCAATTTCGGCGAGAAGCTGGCGACGTTCGCAACGATCTTCGATAGCACGGCGAAATTCCATGCGGCGCTGGTCTTCTTGCTGACGGCGGGTTTTTAGAGCGCTGTTGCGTTCTTCGTAGGGCTGGGCCATTTCGAGTCTCCCAAGGCGAGTACGGGAGTTTCAAAATAAGCGCGCTGGATGACGGTTTGGCGGCGAGAGGATTACAGGGATGTGAATATTGCCAAAGCGGTGGCGCTTTCGAGAACGCCTTCGCGAGCAGGCTCGCGCCCACAGGAGAACTGGGTCAAATGTGGGCGCGAGCCTGCTTGCGAAAAGGTCGGAACGGCCTTCAGCGGTGTCGAATCACGCTCAATCGTCCAGCGCTTTCACCGACTTGGGCGACAGCCGCAAGCTGCGGAGGCTGCGCTTGACGCTCTTGAGGTGATTGACCAGGCTCGGCCCGCGCGCCATGGCCACGCCCATGGCCAACACGTCGATCACCACCAGGTGGGCGATACGCGAGGTCAGCGGCGTATAGATTTCGGTGTCTTCATGCACGTCGATTGCCAGGTTGACGGTCGATAACTCGGCCAGCGGTGTCTGACTCGGGCACAAGGTGATCAGCGAGGCGCCACTTTCACGCACCAGATTCGCCGTGATCAACAAGTCTTTGGACCGCCCCGACTGGGAAATGCAGATCGCGACGTCGGTGGGCTTCAACGTAACCGCCGACATGGCCTGCATATGCGGATCGGAATACGCCGCCGCCGTTAGCAGCAAACGGAAGAATTTGTGCTGGGCATCTGCCGCCACGGCTCCCGACGCGCCAAAGCCATAAAACTCAACACGCTGGGCCTGAGACATGAGCGACACCGCCCGCTGCAACTCGACTGGATCGAGCTTCTCGCGAACCTCCATCAATGTGTGCAGCGTGGTGTCGAAAATTTTCAGGCTGTAGTCAGCGACCGAATCGTCTTCGTGAATTGCGAATTGCCCAAAGCTCGCGCCAGCTGCAAGGCTCTGCGCCAGCTTCAACTTCAAATCCTGAAAACCGGAGCAACCGATAGCGCGGCAAAAGCGCACGATGGTCGGCTCGCTGATACCCACGCTGTGGGCCAGGTCGGCCATGGAACTGTGCATCACCGCCGCAGGGTCAAGCAGCACGTGGTCGGCGACCTTGAGCTCCGACTTGCGTAACAGGTGACGCGACTGGGCGATGTGTTGCAGCAGATTCAAAGGGCTGGACTCTTTGTTATTGGCAGGTGCCGGGGATGTAGCAAGCTTGTAGTTATACTACAAGAACTTGCTTTTTGCCTGCTCAATGCGTAACTCGATGCCCCCATTCCACGCCACATACGCTTCATGTAGCCCTATAAGGGAATCGCGTCCTTGCGCAGCAGCTCACCCAAATCAGTGGCATCGACCGGACGACTGATCAAATAACCCTGCACTTCATCGCAGTGTTCGGCTTTGAGAAACTCAAGCTGCTCAGGCCGTTCGACACCCTCAGCCACCACTTTCAAGGACAATCCATGGGCCATGGCAATAATCGCTCGAGTGATCGCCGCATCCTCGCTGCCCTGCCCCAAGCCGCGAATGAATGCCTGATCGATCTTCACGTAATCCACCGGAATTCGCTTGAGGTAACTGAGGGATGAGTAACCGGTACCAAAGTCGTCGATGGCCAGTTTGACCCCCAGATCGCGCAACTGCTGGAAGGTCGCGATGATGTGCTCCACGCTGTCCAGTAATTGGCTTTCGGTGAGTTCCAACTCCAGGTAGTGCGGCGCCAGGCCGGTTTCTTCCAGCACCTGACGTACCAGGCTGACCAGTTTGCCCTGGCGCAACTGATGCACCGACAGATTCACCGACACACGAATCGGCTTCAGCCCCTGACGCTGCCACTCACAGGCTTGCCAACACGCCTGACGCAGCACGAACTCACCAATCGGGCTGATCAGACCGGTCTCTTCGGCCAGCCCAATGAAGTCGCCCGGCGGCACCCGGCCCATAGTCGGGTGGTCCCAGCGCACCAGCGCTTCAACGGCGTTCAGCCGGCCAGTGGCGAGGCATAGTTTCGGCTGATAGAACACTTTTAACTGCTTGTCTTCGATGGCTTTGCGAAGCTGATTTTCAAGCTGCAGGCGTTCCAGGGTGCTGGCTTGCAGGCTGTCGGTGTAGAACTGAAAATTATTGCCGCCCAAATGCTTGGCATGCTGCATGGCCATGTTGGATTGGCTGACCAGTGCGGAAATCTCTCGCGCATTGTCCGGCAACAAACTGATGCCCATCGATGCACTGACCACTAATTCATGACCGTCGACCGTCACCGGTAAACGCAGCTTGGTCGACAAGCGCGTCGCCACCCGCGCCAGACTCGACAGATTGCCGTAGGCATTGAACAACACCGCGAACTCGTCACCGGACAGGCGTGCGATGGTGTCCGCCTCTGGCAGCGCATTGACCAGCCTGCGGGCGATTTTTTGCAGTAACTGGTCGGCAATTTCATGACCCAGGCTGTCGTTGAGTAACTTGAAACGGTCCAGATTGATATGCAGTAACGCCAGATTTCGGTGGCTGCCTTGTCGTACCCGCTGATGAGCCTCGCGCAGCCGCTCACGGAACAGCGAGCGGTTGGCCAGCCCAGTGAGTTCGTCGTAATGCGTGAGGTAGCGCATGCGCTCTTCGGATTCGCGCCGGGCTGACAGGTCGGCGAAAAAACCGACAATGTGGCTGACCCTCCCCCGCGTATCACGCACAGCGTTCAGTTGCAGCCATTGCGGATAAAGCTCGCCATTCTTGCGGGTTTCCACCAACTCGCCCTGCCAACTGCCGTGCTGTTCCAGCGCTTGATGGATGATTGCGTAGTGCCGACGGGCATCACGGCTGCACGGCAACTCGACGACGTTGCGTCCGAGCATGTCTTCAATGTCATAGCCCGTGACTCGGCTGAAAGCCTGGTTGACCGCGATCAATGCGTAATGAGGGTCCAGGATCACGATCCCTTCACTCGCCGCCTCAAATACCGTGGCCGCCAATTGCCGCTGTTGCTCCAGTTCCTTGTTGGCACTGATGTCGCGGCGGGTGCCGACCATTCGCATCACCCGCCCGCTGGCGCTGCGCTCTACCGCTCGGCCGCGGTCCTCGATCCAGACCCAGTGCCCATCGCCGTGACGCACGCGATACTCGATTTGATAATCCTCGCTACGACCCTTCAAATGCTCCACCAGCGCCCTTTTGAGCGACGGTAAATCTTCGGGGTGCAGCCGCGGCCTGAGGTGACTGAGCATGGCCGTGACATATTCCGGCGCCAGACCAAACAACTCCTGAAGCTGGGTATGGTGAACTTCATCGGTTTGCAGGTTCCAGTCCCAGAGCCCCAGCTCACTGGCTTTCAATGCCAACGCCAAACGCGCTTCACTTTTGCTCAAGGCTTGAGTCGCCGCATCCAACTCAAGGGAGCGCTGGGTCACGCGGTTTTCCAGCCCGGCTTGGGCTTCTCGTAGCTTGTCTTCAGCACCGCGACGCTGGTCAATTTCCTTGGCCAGTTCGTGATTGAGCTGTTCACTGCGAATTTGCGCCTGCTGCAGATGCTCGATCAGCGCCTGGTTTTGAAAGCGCCGCAACAGCCCGCGATCGATCAGCCGATTGACCTGCCAGGCAACCACACTCAACGCCCCCAGCAGAATCAGCCCAAACCAGCCCCAGCCTTGCTGCTGTTCATCACCGCCCCAGAACAAATAGCCGATAGCCGGCAACAAACAGGGCAAGGTAAACGAGAGGAATGCCGGCAGGCTGACTGCGTAAGCGACACTGGCCGAGAGCGCTGCTGCGCCGATCAGGCCGAAGACCCAGGCTTGCTGCATGAAGGTGTCGGCGGGCACCAGCGCTATGCCGGCGCCCGCGAGCGTCAGGCCAGTCATGGCCGAACCCAGTGCAAACATCCGGCGCCAGATCGGATGCGCCTGACGGTTGGGTATTGCCGAGTCAAAGGCCGCCACCTGAATCACCCGTAGCGCCACCAGCGATAACAGCCACACCAGCCAGATGCTGACCAGAAAGTAACGCTGAGGGCTCCAGAGTAAACCAGCGCAAACCAGACCGTTGATCAGCATGAACAGCGTCGGCAGCAGCGAACCCTGATAAAGCAGGCGCGTGCGCTCTACCGCCATTTCCATGGCGTACTGTTGGCGAATAACCCGGGGCTCCACAGAGGGGCCCGACAGGTCGGTGCGGGAGGTCATAGGCAATATTCTTATAATGTTGAGCCCGAAACGTGGACGGAGCATACACAAGCGAATGACCTTACCAAACTGCTCCAGGTCATAAAATAAACAAAAGCATCAACAGCTGGCCTCTGCGTAAAAGCAGCCAGGCAAGCCCGCCAACGCTTGTAGCCTGTGACCGACCGGTCGTCCTCCTCGCCTCTTTTATCGGCTAAAGCAACGCCGGGTTTGCCCGGTGTGGCGCCGCCGCCTAGAATGCCCCGATGCGCGATGATCTCTCCCTTCTGCTGAACTCCCTCAACGATGCCCAACGTCAGGCTGTAGCTGCCTCCGTGGGTCGTCAGTTGGTCCTGGCCGGTGCTGGTTCCGGTAAAACCCGAGTGCTGGTGCACCGTATCGCCTGGTTGATCCAGGTCGAAAACGCGTCGCCCCATTCAATCCTGTCGGTGACGTTCACCAACAAGGCGGCTGCGGAGATGCGTCATCGCATCGAGCAGTTGATGGGTATCAACCCGGCCGGCATGTGGGTCGGCACCTTCCACGGCCTGGCGCACCGCTTGCTGCGGGCGCACTGGCAGGAAGCCGGCCTTAGCCAGACCTTCCAGATTCTCGACAGCGACGACCAGCAACGACTGGTCAAACGGGTGATCCGTGAGCTGGGTCTCGACGAGCAACGCTGGCCGGTTCGTCAGGCCCAATGGTTTATCAACGGACAGAAAGACGAAGGCCTGCGTCCACAACACATTCAAGCCAGTGGCGACCTGTTCCTGGCGACCATGCGCAGTATTTATGAAGCCTACGAGGCCGCCTGCCTGCGCGCGGGTGTCATCGACTTCTCTGAACTGCTGCTGCGTGCCCTCGACCTGTGGCGCGACAACCCGGGTTTGCTGGCCCATTACCAGAAACGCTTTCGCCACATTCTTGTCGACGAGTTCCAGGACACCAACGCCGTGCAGTACGCCTGGCTGCGTTTGCTGGCCAAGGGCGGCGACAGCCTGATGGTTGTGGGCGACGACGACCAGTCCATCTACGGCTGGCGTGGCGCGAAAATCGAGAACATTTATCAGTACTCTGACGACTTCCCGGACGCGCAAACCATTCGCCTGGAGCAGAACTACCGTTCCACAGCTGGCATCCTCAAGGCCGCTAATGCCCTGATCGCCAACAATACCGGACGTATGGGCAAAGAGTTGTGGACTGACGGCGGCGAAGGCGAAGCGATCAATCTGTACGCCGCATTCAACGAGCACGATGAGGCGCGCTATGTGGTGGAAACTATTGAAAGCGCGCTGAAAACCGGCTTGGCCCGCAGCGATATCGCGATTTTGTACCGCTCCAACGCCCAATCCCGCGTTTTGGAAGAAGCGTTGCTGCGCGAACGTATCCCCTACCGCATTTATGGTGGCCAGCGCTTCTTCGAGCGCGCGGAAATCAAGAACGCCATGGCCTACCTGCGGTTGCTGGAAGGTCGCGGCAACGATGCCGCACTGGAAAGAGTGATCAACGTGCCGGCCCGCGGTATTGGCGAAAAAACCGTTGAAGCGATTCGCGACCATGCGCGTCATAGCGATGTGTCCATGTGGGAAGCCATGCGGTTGCTGGTCGCCAACAAAGGCCTGACCGGCCGTGCTGCGGGCGCCTTGAGTGGGTTTATCGAGTTGATCGAGAACCTCGCCGCCAAATGCATGGAGATGCCGCTGCATTTGATGACCCAGACCGTCATCGAGCAGTCAGGGCTGATCGCCTATCACGAAGCGGAGAAAGGCGAAAAAGGCCAGGCACGGGTAGAAAACCTTGAGGAACTGGTCAGCGCTGCGCGCAACTTCGAAAACGCCGAAGAAGACGAAGACCTGACGCCATTGGCCGCGTTCCTCGGCCATGCGTCGCTGGAAGCCGGCGACACCCAGGCTGACGAGCACGAAGACAGCATTCAGCTAATGACCCTGCACAGCGCCAAAGGCCTTGAGTTCCCTTATGTGTTCCTGGTGGGCATGGAAGAAGGCCTGTTCCCACACAAGATGAGCCTGGAAGAACCGGGTCGTCTCGAAGAAGAACGGCGACTGGCTTACGTCGGCATTACCCGGGCGATGCAGAATCTGGTGATGACCTACGCTGAAACCCGACGCCTGTATGGCAGTGAAACCTACAACAAAGTGTCGCGCTTTGTGCGTGAAGTGCCAAAAGGTCTGATTCAAGAAGTGCGGCTGTCCAACAGCGTCAGCCGTCCGTTCGGCGGCGGTCAGCAGCAGAGTTCCAGCAGCCTGTTTGGCGGCAGCGAAATCCCGGACACCGGTTTCAGCCTCGGGCAGGCTGTGCGCCACTCGGTGTTTGGTGACGGCGTGATCCTGAACTTCGAAGGCGCTGGGGCTCAGGCCCGGGTGCAAGTGAACTTCGACGAAGGCAGCAAGTGGTTGATGCTTGGCTACGCCAAGCTGGAAGCCATATAAAGGCTATCTAATAGCTTTTCTGTGGTTTTTTACGGTGAACCTCTCTCAACAGGCTGATCTAGAAGGCGTAAATCATGGGCTCGGGATTCTTTTCTTCGTGGACATTCTGGGCCCTGTTGTCAGCCGGATTTGCTGCAATGACTGCCATTTTTGCCAAGGTCGGCATCGAAAACGTCAACTCCGACTTCGCCACGCTGCTGCGCACCGTAGTGGTTTTGGTCAGCCTGGCCTTGATTTTGTACGCCACGGGCCAATATCAGTCATTAGGATCGATCTCTGCCAAGAGCTACGTGTTCTTAGTGTTGTCGGGGCTGGCTACAGGCGCCTCTTGGATTTGCTACTTCCGCGCACTAAAACTCGGCCCGGCCTCGTTGGTCGCGCCGGTAGACAAGCTCAGTGTGGTGCTGGTGGCCGTGCTCGGCGTGCTCCTGCTGGGCGAGAAACTCGACCTGCGCCAATGGGGCGGCATCGGTCTGATCACGGCAGGTGTGGTGATGCTGGCGTTGCGGCGCTAAGAAACGTTCCTGCTGAACCTATTCACATTTCCTACAGACAAAAGTACATGGCCCTATTGCCTCGACTTAGCTGAACCCAACCTGTCAGGCAAAAGCCCGAAACACTCTGCCGCTAGCCAGTGTCACTTCAGCTGTGCAACATGGCGCGCGTGCCATCCACAAATGGGAATTCCCTTTATGAAACGTTTTCTTAGCATCGCCATGGCGTTGTGCATCGGCCTGACGATGAGCCTCGACGCCAACGCCAAGCGCTTTGGTGGCGGCAAAAGCGTCGGCGCTGCGCCGACCCACCAGACCAGCCAAATGGCCCCTTCTTCTCCAGGCATGGGCGGCGCTGCGGCGACCGCTGGTGCTGCCGGCGCCGCTGGCGCTGCAGCCAAGGCCGGCGGTGCTTCGCGCTGGCTCGGCCCTCTGGCCGGTATCGCCGCTGGCGGCCTGTTGGCCTCCATGTTCATGGGCGGCGGTTTCCAGGGCATGCAGATCTTCGACATCCTGATCATGGTCGTCATCGGCTTTGTGATCTTCCGCTTCATTGCCGCACGTCGCCGCAAGCAGCAGGAGCATTTGGCTCCCGCTGGCGCGCCGATGCAGCGTGAAGTGTTCGAGAACAAACCTGCTGGCGGTTCGATCTTCGGCGGTTCGGCAGCCCCTGCCGCTCGTCCGGTGATCAACGCTCCGGCCTGGTTCAATGAACAAAACTTCATCGAAGCTGCGCGCAACCACTTCCAGTCGCTGCAGCAGCACTGGGACGCCAACGAAATGGACAAGATTGCCGAGTTCGTGACTCCGCAAATGCTTGAGTTCCTCAAGCGTGAGCGTGCAGAGCTGGGCGACGGTTTCCAGTCCACCTTCATCGAGAACCTCACCGTGCAACTGGACGGCGTGGATGATCGGGCAGACAAGACCATCGCTACCCTGACCTTCAGCGGTGTATCGAAGAACTCGCGTTTCGATCAAGGCGAAGTGTTCAGCGAAAGCTGGAATATGGAACGTCCGCAGGGCGACAACCAGCCTTGGCTGGTGGCCGGTATCCGTCAAAACGGTTGAACCGACCCGCTTTAAGAATGCTCCTACGAAAACCCCGGACTTGTCCGGGGTTTTCTATTTCACGGTTACATCCACAGCGAGCTACTGTATAAAACGCCCCATATAAACCGCGCCATCAAGCAAGAGGATCCCGGACGTGGAAGAAATCATCGAACAACTGCGTGAAGCCAACGAACCGGTACCGGTCCCCTTGGAGTTGCCCGACGAAGATCAGATCGTGGAAATCGAAGAACAACTGTTCATCGACATTCCGTTTGTCTTCAGAGAATTTTTGCTGACCGTCAGCGACGTCGTCTACGGCAGCCTGGAGCCGGTGACCGTCACCGACCCGCAATCCCACACCTACCTGCCGGACGTTGCCGCCAACGCCTGGGACGCTGGCGTTGATCGCAGCATGATCCCGATCTGCCAGGACGGTGACGACTACTACCTGGTTGAAGAAGACGGCACCGTGGTGCTGTGGCAAGCCGAAGAAGAACTGATTGCCGAAGAAACCTGGGAATCGGTCTGGCACTGGGCGCGGGACGTCTGGCTGGAAAGCTGATTGCCTCGACGCCCCGGTGTTCAGTGCCCGGACGAATCCTTGTGGTTGTCCAGGGTTTCCAACAACGCCACCTGCATGCGCGTGTGTACACGGATGAACCAGCGCCACAGCACGGTGGCTACGGCGGCCGCCACCACGGCGATCAGCACTAGCAACTTGTTGGTCGGGAGAATACTGGCCGACAAAGCGGCCAGTAGCAGGAAGATCACCAGCAGCGAGAGGATCGGGATCACTTCAGCGATCACCCGGCGCACTCGCTGTGTATGGCGGCCAGCCATCTCCGGTTTGACGCCCATCTCTGCCAGCAGCATCGACAGTGCCTTGAGCTTGCGATAGGCAGCAATCAGGAAGGGCAGCGATAACAGCAACGCCCCACCCCAGACCAGCGCTTTCTGCCAGCTTGGGTCACTGATCCAGCCTTGCAGATAAGCAGCCATGCGCTCGGCGAAAAACGCGCCAGAGAAGAAAGTCGCAATCACCAGCGCCAGATTGACACCCACCTGCAACAAAATGCGCCGAATCATCGACGCCAGCAGCGCACCCTCGCCCTGTGGCTGGATGCTGCGCAACCATTCGCCGTACATCCCCAGCACTCGGCTCAATCGCGTAGGCATCACGGCGGCAAGCTTGATCGATAACGGATCGGCCGCGCGAATCAGGTAGGGCGTCAGCAGCGTAGTCATCACCGATACCGCGACGGCCACCGGGTAGAGAAAGTGGCTGGTGACCTGCAAGGTCATGCCCAGCGCGGCGATGATGAAGGAAAATTCGCCAATCTGCGAAAGGCCCATCCCGACTCGCAGCGAGGTCCGTCCATCATTACCAGCGATAAAGGCACCTAAGCCGCAGGACAGCATCTTGCCCAGCACCACGGCCACGGTAATCACGGCTATCGGCCAAGCGTATTGCAGCAGAATTACCGGGTCGAGCATCAAGCCAATGGCCACGAAGAAGATCGCACTGAACAGGTCGCGAACCGGTTCGATCAAGCGCTCTATCTTCACCAGCTGCCGGGATTCGGCCATGATCGCGCCAATCAGGAACGCGCCCAGGACCATGCTGTATTCGAGCTTTACTACCAGCAGGCAGAAGCCAAAACACAGGCCCAGCACCGTGATCAACAGCATCTCGTTGCTTTCGAACTTGGCCACATAGGCCAGCAGTCGCGGCACCAGCAAGATGCCGATGACCAGTGCGACGATCATGAACAGCGACAGCTTGCCGACCGTGGAAAACACTTCCCCGGAACTGACTGAGCCGCTGACCGCGATGCTCGACAGTAAGGCAATGATGCCAATGCCAAGGATGTCCTCGACAATCAGCACACCGAAAATGAGCTGCGCAAAGCGCTCGTTCTTCATCTTCAGGTCATTGAGGGCCTTGACGATGATAGTGGTCGAGGAAATCGCCAGGATCGCGCCCAGGAACAACGAATCCATCGTGCTCCAATCGAACCAGCGGCCAATTTCGTAGCCGACCCAGATCATCAGCACGATTTCCAGGAACGCTGCGATAAATGCAGTGGCACCGACCTTGAACAATTTGCGCAGGCTGAACTCAAGACCCAGGCAGAACATCAGGAAAATCACCCCCAACTCGGCGAGGGTCTTGATGGTTTGTTCGTCGTGAATCAAACCGAACGGCGGGGTGTGCGGGCCGATGATGAAACCCGCGACGATGTAGCCGAGCACCACGGGCTGTTTCAGTCGATGGAAAAGTACGGTCACCACGCCGGCGACTAGCATGATCACTGCCAAGTCCTGAATGAAACTGATGGCATGCATGGCGTGGCGCTCCTTGGGTGACATGGCTCGACGAGCAGACACAGAAAAGTCTGATCGAGCAGAGTGAAAATTCGTTTTCAGCGTAGGAAAGGCCCTTGGGGTGGGCTTTTGAAGGGTAACACCGCGACTTCAAGCAGAAAGGCGGTGCAATATATGGAAACAGATCGGTCCAGGCGTGACGGCAGCCTCCCGCCCGGCGTCCCGATAACTGTTAGTTTGAAAAAACTGACGAGGCGCCCGCAGAGGTGCATCCCATGAAACCTGCCTTGAACCGTGAGAACGCTATGGAACCCGGAAACGCCCAACTGTCGATGACGGTATTAATGACCCCCGACATGGCCAATTTCTCTGGCAATGTCCACGGCGGCACGCTGCTCAAATACCTCGACGAAGTGGCCTATGCCTGCGCCAGCCGCTATGCCGGCCGCTATGTCGTGACCCTGTCGGTGGATCAAGTGATTTTCCGCGAGCCGATTCATGTGGGCGAACTGGTGACCTTCCTGGCGTCGGTCAACTACACCGGTAATACGTCGATGGAGGTGGGCATCAAAGTGGTCACCGAAAACATTCGCGAACGCTCGGTGCGTCACACCAATAGCTGCTTCTTCACGATGGTAGCGGTAGACGACCAGCGCAAACCGGCCGCAGTCCCCGCGCTACAACCGCAGAATAGCGAAGACAAACGCCGCTTCATGCAGGCGCAGCAGCGCCGGCAGATTCGTCAAGAGCTGGAAAAGCGCTACCAGGAAATCAAGGGCGACGTCTGAGCGTCCTCGCACCGGTGATGAGAAGGCTTGCCCCCGTTGGGTCGCCTAGCGGCACGGCGATCAAAGACTGATCGCTGTCGCCTCAAACCGTACACGTGGATGAGCAATCCGGTCTTGCGCCCGCACCAACTCCAGCTCGTAACTGGCGCACGCCTGGGTTTCCAACAGCACTTCATGCACCGCCGCTGCCGTGAACTCAAACGCCGCGAGCAGACTGTCGCCCAGCAGCACGCGGGCCAGGAACAACCCGGACGTCAAATCACCAACGCCCACTGGCTGTCGGGGAAACGCGAGCAGCGGCCGACGTAGGTGCCAGCTGCCCTCGGCAGTCACCAACAACATTTCGAATCCGTCCGCCAACTTGCCGGGATATTCCAGGTGTTTGACCAGGATTGCCTTCGGCCCCCGCGCCAGTAGCGCTTGCGCCATGGCGAGGCAATCGAACAGCGACTGCGGCTTGCGCCCCGAGAAACTGTCCAACTCCAGCTGGTTCGGGCACATGAAGTCCGCCACGGCTGCCGCCTCTTCCAGCAGGAAATCACTGACCTCCACCGGCACACTGCAACCCTTTTCCGGATGCCCCATCACCGGGTCGCACAGGTACAACGCCTTGGGATTGACCGACTTGATCCGCGCCACTCCCGTCAGAATCGCCCGCCCTTGGGCGGCGCTGCCAAGGTAACCGGACAGCACCGCGTCACAGTGGCCCAACTCGCCGATCGCGGCGATCCCTTCAATCAGCTCGGGAATCTGATGGGGCGGCAATATTTCTCCGGCCCATTGCCCATATTGCGTGTGATTGGAGAATTGCACGGTATTGAGCGGCCATACGTTAACCCCGACCCGTTGCATCGGGAAAACCGCGGCGCTGTTGCCTGCGTGGCCGAACACCACGTGGGACTGGATGGCGAGCAGATGAGGCGAACGTTTCATGCGGTGAGTTCCGTAAAACGATTGAAATTCGAGCCGCGCAGTATGCGACGAAAAGTGGCCTGTACGACAGACCAGAGACGCAGTTAAGCTGGCGCTATCTTGTTGGAGCACCCCCGCTGATGCTTACCTTGGGAAATATCTTCGTGCTGATGCTGCTCGCCACCGGCGGCGCATGGCTGTGGCACAACCACGGCTTGCGCGAGCGCGCGCTGGAACGGGTCAAGCGGCATTGCGTCAAGCTCCAGATCGAGTTGCTGGACGGCAACGTGGCGTTGAAAAAAATCGGTTTTATCAAAGATGCCAACGGCCGTCGACGTCTGGCGCGCGTGTATAACTTTGAATTCACCGTGACCGGCGAAACCCGTCACATCGGCACCATCACCCAGTTTGGCGCTCACAGTGCGCAAATCGAACTGGCGCCCTACCCCATGCCGCAGGATGACACCGCGCCCGTGGTCGATGTGGCGAGGCCTCGCGCCGAAGTGATCGAACTCAGCCAATGGCGGCAGGATCACAGCAAGTTGCGTCCTTGAGGGTTGATGGCTCAGCATCGAAGCATTTCTGGACGCCCCAAGCGTTGCCGCTAACGCGGTTCGACCCTGCACCCCACCAACGCTTGCTGCAACCAATAGCCCTCTTGGGGCTCGGCAAAAATCAACTCAACCCGCGAATCCTGGCGCCATTCACTGGCCTGCCAATCCAGCGTCGAGTTGTCCAGCGCATTCGCTGAAACCCACCCCGCCGTGCTCTGGATAACCAGCTTCGCGCGCCGCCAGGCGAGGCCTTCAAGCCACATGGTAATGAGCGCGACATCGAACAGCTGGCTCGGGTGCCAACGCCAGCCTATGCTCCAGCCGCCCTCCTGCGCCTGACTCAAACAAATAGGCCGCGTGGGATCAGTCCAAAGGGCCGGCATCTGCCCAAGGCCCTTGGGCACGATGAAATTATCCACACCTGCCACAGCTCGAGCCTGAAGGCCCGGCAATGCGCTCAACGGCAACACAGCCTGCTGCGTCCAGTAAAGCGGACGTGCAGGCAACTGCGCGACGATTCGCTGACGATCACTGTCGCCAAGCTGTTCTGACTTGTTCAGCAACAGCAGTCCTGCGTGAGCAAGCGCCTGTTGCTGCGCCGCCGGCAGTGGTTTTCCGGCGGCCAGCGCGTGGGCATCAAGCACCAACACGCAAGGCTGAACGGCCAGAACACCTTGCCAAGGTGCCTCGCTCAACTGTCGCAGTAACTGCGCCGGATGCCCCAAGCCAGAAGGCTCGATGAATAAGCGGTCCGGCCGCGCCTTGCGCAGCAGGCGCCCAAGCCCGATCTGAAACGGCGCACCATTGACGCAACACAAACAGCCTCCGGCCACTTCCCCCAGTGCGATACCATCGGCATCCCGGGTCAGCAGCGCGGCATCGAGACCGATCTGACCGAACTCGTTGATCAGCACGGCCCAGCGTTCATCTGCCGGGCGCTGTGCCATTAAGTGCTTGATCAGACTGGTCTTGCCGGCGCCCAAGGGGCCAGCAATGACGTGAGTGGGAATGTTCTGCAGCATGGTCGAGGTTTTCTGAGGAGGTTGAAGATGCGGTGGATGGGATTGTCGTTGCTGCTGACACTGATGTCGGGCGAGGCGCTGGCCCAGGCTTGCGTGGTTCATAGCCAGGCAGAGCGGCTCGACGTGAAGGTCTGCCAGCAAAACCGCACTATTCCGCAAAAACTGTTCGCCGATGGCTTCTGCCAGCCGAACCTGCCCGGACAAAAGATCGACGTGCAATACGTTGACCAGTGCCCTGACGGCGCCATCGGCGTGTGCAGCAACGCTCAGGTGGCCAATATGCCTTACCGGCAGGATATTCACTATTACGGCGTGGCCACCGACGCAGCGTATTTGAAGCCGTACTGCGAAGCCCAGAGCCGGGGCTCCTGGCTCAACCCCTGAGGGGCTAGCTCAGCCAATCGAGGGTCAGGATCAATCGCCGAGCACCGGGAGCCGGCTGCGGAGAGCGATGGATCAAACCGAAACCTTCGTTGCCGCGCCAGTTCTCACCTTTGAGCAGCGCGACTTCGCCTTGGATGACTTGCTGGATCTGCGAAAGAGGCTCGGCCTCGGGCTGGCCAAGCTGCTGCCGATCCATCACCCCTTCCTTCAGCCACTGGCTGCCGATACCGGCATACGTAGTGATCAGCCGCACCGGCACATGATCGACGTGAAAGCGCGGGCACATGGCCTTGTCCAATACCCGCAAACGCACGCCGATACGCTGGGCACCCAATAGACACGCAAAGGCGCTGACCAACCAGGAAACATCGGCGATGAAGCCTTCATAGCCTTCAAGGTCGCTGAAGCTCGACGCCAGGCCTTGGAGGTTGGGCTCGGTGTCCTCGCCGGATAACTCCAGAGACAGCGCTTCGGCCAAGGGTTCGTTCAAGGACAGCAGCAGGCTGGCAAAGTCGGCGATGTGCGCCGGAAGTTGGCGCTGCCAGACAGCGAGATTCACATCGTCGTGGAGAATTTTCGTCAGGACTTTGGGGTTTTCTCCGTGATGTTGACGTATGGCCCGCACGGACGTCTTCGTAGGTAGGCTCGCACCCACTGGGGTAAGTGTGAGCATCAGGCAGCTTCCTCGTGCCAAGGGCCAAACGGGTCAGGCAACAATCGCCAGCCTTCGACGCCCTGGACCATCTCATCGTCGGTGAGCAGGCATCTGTCGAGCTCAGCTGTAAGCAGTGCGAAGTCGATGTTCTGCCCGATGAATACCAGCTCCTGACGGCAATCGCCGGTGGTGGTGATCCAGTTTTCCATGATCCCGGCCGTACTTTCTTCGTCTTGCGGCCACTGATCTTTTGGCACAAAACGCCACCAGCGCCCGGCAAAACCATGGCGCATCAGCCCCCCCGCCTGGGACCAGCTACCGGCGTCCATGTGTTTGCTGGCCAGCCAGAAAAAACCTTTGGAACGCAGCAGTTTGCCGTTGACCCACGGACGGTCGATGAAGCTGAAAAAGCGCTGTGGATGAAATGGGCGCCGCGCCCGGTAGGCCGTGGAGGCGATGCCATACTCGTCCGTTTCCGGTACATGTGCGCCGCGCAACTCCTGCAACCAGCCCGGCGCCTGAGCGGCTTTTTCGAAGTCAAAACGGCCAGTATTGAGGATTTTTTCCAAGGGAATTTCGCCCATGACCATCGGAATAATTTCCGCCTGGGAATTGAGGCGTTCCAGGATTGCGATCAGCTCCTGGCGTTCGCTGCTGCTGATCAAGTCGATCTTACTGATCAGGATTACGTCGGCGAATTCGATTTGCTCAATCAAGAGGTCGGTGATTGAACGCTCGTCCTCCTCACCAAGGGTTTCGCCCCTCGAAGCGAGGCTTTCGGCGGCTTGGTAGTCGAGCAGAAAGTTCATGCCATCGACGACGGTGACCATGGTGTCGAGCCGTGCGATGTCAGCCAGGCTTTGTCCTTCGTCGTCGCGGAAGGTGAAGGTTTCGGCAACCGGTAACGGTTCTGAGATGCCTGTGGACTCGATCAGCAAATAATCGAAGCGACCGTCCTTCGCAAGTTTGCTGACCTCTTCGAGTAGGTCCTCACGCAAGGTGCAGCAAATGCAGCCGTTGCTCATTTCCACGAGCTTTTCTTCGGCACGGTTCAAGCTGACATCACGCTGAACTTCGCTGCCATCGATATTGATTTCGCTCATATCGTTGACGATCACGGCAACCCGCAGCTTGTCGCGATTACGCAGCACATAGTTGAGCAGCGTGCTTTTACCGGCGCCTAAAAAGCCGGACAGCACGGTCACGGGGAGACGATTGGGCATCAGGTTTCCTCACAGGGTATGGCCGGTCAAATCGCCCAGCGATGGCGTTCGCGCAGCTCTTCACGTTCTTTGGCTTCGGTACACAGGGAACGCATATTTCGAATGTTATAGTATAACGGTACAAATTGACCACTCTCCTCTTGCTCGCATCGACAAAGAGACGGATGCTTGAAACCGTTCCAGCCTCGAGAAACACCATGGGAAACGCCCTTAATTGCGCGCTGTTGAGCCTTTCGCTATTGTTGGCGGCTGATGCCTGGGGACAAACCCCCAGCCTGGCCACATGCACCCGCAGCGCCAATCTGCTGGCGTGTATCGACCCCGAGGGCAATGCCTACAGCGTCAACACCGTCGGCAGCACGATCTATCTTCGAGGCTTTGAAGTGGCGGGCAAACGCTATTGGGCACAAACGAGCAGCCGCTATGGGCAACTGACATTTTTCACCGGCCTCGCTTCCGATGGCGAAGCCTGGGTCGGCTACAGCCGCCGCGTGGGCTGGACGACAATCAATCGGTTTTCCAGCTCTGGCGGCAGCAGCGCGAAGTTCACCTGTAGTCGGATGACGGGGTGCTAGACCTGCGCTTTGCGCTGCTCTTGTTGCCAGGCGACATAGCTATCGATCGGTGGATTCTTTAGAAAATACCGCTGCAAACCCTCAAACAAGCCGTTAGCCACCGCTTGTTGGTGACGTGCAGTGACCAACCGCTGGCTGTCACGAGCGTTTGAGATGAAACCGGTCTCCACCAGAATCGACGGCACATCCGGAGATTTCAGCACTGCAAACCCTGCCTGCTCGACGCGTTTTTGATGCAGCGAGGTGATACCCGCCAGACTGCCGAGCACCGTGCTGCCCAACTGCAAGCTCGCGGCGATGGTCGCGTTCATCGACATGTCGAGAATGACCCCGGCGAGCATCGGGTCCTTGTCCTTGAGATTAAGCAGGCTGGTGGCGCCCAACAGGTCCGCGCCGTTCTCGCGCTGCGCCATAAATCGTGCGGTGGCGGAGGTCGCCCCGCCTTCAGACAGGCAGTACACCGATGCGCCCGACGCAGTGAGCCGTGGCGCCGCATCGGCATGTACCGAAATAAACATGTCAGCGCTGTGCTTGCGAGCAATCTCCACGCGCTTGCGCAGCGGCACAAAGAAGTCGTCGTTGCGCACCAGTTTCACGTCAAAGCCTTTCTCGCGCTTCAAGCGTTTCGCCAGCAATTGTGCAATCGATAGCACCACGTCTTTTTCCCGCTCACCTTTAGCGCCGACCGCGCCCGGGTCTTTGCCTCCATGGCCGGGATCGACCACCACAATGATGTCGCGCTTGGGGTGAACCTTGTTGATGATCGATTCACGCAACGGCGCCGCCGCGATCTGCAACGGCGCGGCGGTCTTCATATCGAGTACCAATCGGTGCCCTTGCCCATCCTGTGGCGGCAGCAAAAAACTATTGAGCTGCACCGGCCCGCTGAGGTCGAGAACAATCCGCGTGTCGCTCTGGCCGAAATGGCCGGAGCGGATCGAGCGAATCACTGTGTTATTCAGCGCTAGCTGACTGAAGTCACCACTGAGACTCGCGCCGCTCAGGTCGATGATCAACCGTTCAGGCGCACTCAAAGAAAAGGTTTTGTACTGCACGGGCCCGCTCAAATCGAACACCAATCGCAACTTATCGTCCGAACGCCACAGTCGCGCATTGCGCACCTGCGTCGCCGAAACACTGAAGGGTAAAACGAAAGCCGCGCTGGCCAGAATCAGGTTGAGCAAATGACGTCTGTGCATGGTGAAAGCTCGCTCGCGAAAAAGCATCGTCGATTTGAATGTAATAATATAACATGCCAAATCAACTCCCACGATGGACCTGCTCATGAACGCCCAGACTCTGCCGGATATCGCCGCGCAGGCCTCACGCCAAGCCCTGCCACTGGAGTGGGTGGGCATGTGCGGCATTGCCCTTCCTGTTTTATTCGATGGCCAACGGCTGAGCGCCAAGGTCGACGCTGGCGTTAGCCTGGACGAGGGCGACGCACGCGGTATTCATATGTCGCGGCTCTACTTGGCGCTGGAAATGCTTGAGCAAGAAAGCCTCACACCCGCACGACTTCGCGAAGTCTTGAAGCGCTTTCTCGCAACGCACACCGGGCTTTCCAAGTGCGCTTACCTAAAAATCCACATCGGTCTAATGCTCAAAAGACCGGCGCTGATCAGTCCTTTGGCCGGTTGGAAAACCTATCCAGCGACGATTGAAGCGCAGGTAAAACACGAGATGTTCCACGTGGAACTTAAAATCGACGTCCCTTACTCCTCAACATGTCCTTGCTCAGCGGCGTTATCACGCCAGTTGATCCAGCAGCAATTCGTCGATGACTTTGCCAGCGCACCGTTGCAACACGCCGACGTTCTGGCGTGGCTCGGTTCCACCGAAGGGATCGTCGCGACCCCTCACAGCCAACGCAGCATGGCTCACCTGACGCTGCGTCTCGCCGACTACCTCGACGATTTTCCGCTGATTGCGGTGATCAATGACGCTGAAGCAGCGCTTGGCACCGCTGTGCAAACGGCGGTGAAACGCGCCGACGAGCAAGCGTTTGCGTTGGCCAATGGTCAGAATCTGATGTTCTGCGAGGACGCCGCCCGACGCTTGAATCTGGCCTTGAAACGCTCCCCCGGCATCAAGGCATTCCACGTGCGCGTGGTGCATGCCGAAAGCCTTCACGCTCATGACGCAGTGGCCGAAAGCCGCTGGCAGTGGGAAGCAGCATGATTCGTTGCCGGGCCCTACGCTGGGGCGCACCGGGACAACCACTTACGCCCGCCATCGATATCGAATTATCCAAAGGCAGTCTGACGGCGATTATCGGTGCCAACGGATCAGGAAAAAGCAGCCTGCTGAAAGTCATCGCCGGTCTGCAAAAACCGCTGGCCGGGAACGTAATCCTCGATGTACCACGCAAGAGCAGACTTTCGTTCCTTCCACAGCAGCAGCACCTCGACCGACAATTCCCCATCAGCCTGCAAGAGTTGATCGCCGCAGGCTTCTGGGGCAGTAAACAATCGGCAGCGCTGCGCGCACAACGCCTGAAGTCAGCACTGGAAGACTGGTGCCTGACCGGGTTGGAGCATCGGCCCTTAATGGCGCTTTCCGGTGGTGAATTGCAGCGCGCCTTACTCGCCCGTTTAAGCCTCGCCGACGCCCCTCTGCTGCTCATGGATGAGCCGCATGCTGCGCTTGACGAACTGGGTCAGGAATTGTTGTGGAAACACATTCACGCCTGGCATGACGAAGGCCGGACCCTCGTAGTGGTGTGTCATGACCTGAGCGCGGTGCGGCGGCACATTCCGCAAACCCTGCTGATAAAAAGCAGCGGCTGCACCCTCGGCCTCAGCACCGAGCTGATTCGCCAACAACCGCAAACGCAGGTGGCTTGCTGATGATCGCCGCCACCCACCTTTGGCAACCGTTCCAAGAGTTTGTATTTATGCGCCGGGCGCTGCTCGGCGGCCTGGTGCTGGCGTGCAGCACCGCACCACTTGGCGTGTTTTTGATCTTGCGCCGCATGAGCCTGATCGGCGATGCAGTGGCTCATGGCATTCTGCCCGGTGCCGCACTGGGCTTTTGGTTTGCCGGTTTAAGTCTTCCCGCGCTGACCCTTGGCGGACTCGGTGCCGGCCTGAGCATGGCCGGACTTGCGGCGTGGATCACCCGCCGCACCGGCCTGCGCGAGGACGCCAGCCTCGCCGCGATTTACCCAATTTCACTGGCCAGCGGCGTGTTAATCCTCGGCATCGCCGGCAAACGCCTCGATCTGCTGCACCTGCTCTTCGGCTCGGCGCTGGCGGTCGATGGGCCGACATTGACGGGCATGCTCTGGGTTTCGGGTTTCAGCCTGATAGCGATGGCGCTGATCTACAAGCCACTCTTGCTGGATACCCTTGACCCGCTCTTCTTGCAAACCGTCAGCCGCCTCGGCCCGCTCGCCCACGGCGTATTCCTGACCTTGGTCGTGCTGAATCTGGTGATCGGGTTCCAAGCCATCGGCGCGTTGATGGTGGTGGGCTTGATGATGTTGCCGGCCGCCGCCTCACGATTCTGGAGCCGACGCTTGCCGGTATTAATGGGTATCTCAGCCGTACTCGGTTGCTTGTCCGTGTGGTTCGGTTTGCTGCTGTCGTTCTATTACTCGCTGCCCAGTGGTCCGGCCATCGTGCTGGTGGCTGGCAGCTTATACCTGCTGTCCGTGGTGTTCGGTCCGGTGCATGGTTTGTTGCGCCGCCCGCCTTTGCTCACATCCCAATGAGGTGTTTCCCGATGCGCGCTTTACTCGTGCTGTTCAGTTTGATGCTGTCACTGTCGGTGTCTGCCGCCGAAAAGCTGCAAGTGGTCACCAGCTTCAGCATCCTCGCAGACATGACCCATCAGGTCGGCGGCGATCATATCCAGATCACCAACATGGTTGGCCCGGATGCCGATGCCCACACCTACGAGCCAACCCCGGATGATGCCAAAGCGTTGCTCAAAGCCAGGCTCATCATCAAGAACGGACTCGGCTTCGAGCCATGGCTGGATCGTCTGGTAACCAGTACCGAAACTAACGCCCAGGTCATCAGCGCGAGCCACGGTGTCATTCCTCGCTCGATGGATGAAGACGGCGAAACCATTCCGGACCCGCACGCCTGGCACAACCTGGCGAACACCGAGCTGTACATCGCTAACATCACCAAAGCACTGATCACCGCCGATCCTGCAAACAAAGCCGATTACCAACGCAACAGCCAGGCATACCTGAAACAGATCTACGCCCTGCTCGCCGAAGCGAAAGCCAAGCTCGGCTCACTGCCGCCGGGTAATCGCAAAATAGTGACCTCCCATGACGCCTTCGGCTACCTCGGCCAAGCCTACAGCATCGACTTCATGGCACCTCAAGGTCTGTCCACCGAGCGTGAACCTTCGGCCGCCGAAGTCGCGGCGCTGATTACCCAGATTCGCCAGGCCAAGGTCAAAGCGGTGTTCATGGAAAACATCAAAGACGCTCGTCTGCTCAAACAAATCGCCGACGAAAGTGGCGCGCAGATCGGCGGCACGCTGTACTCCGACGCACTCGCGGCTACCGGCCCAGCCAGCACGTTCACCGGGCTGTTCAAGTACAACCTCAACACCTTGTACGAGGCGTTGAGCAAGCCATGATCCGTAAGAATCCTTCGGGCGATCTGCCGTTGATTGCGGAGTCTGCCTACGTGGACAAAACCGCAATCATCTGCGGCAAAGTGGTGATCGGCGAGAACGTGTTCGTCGGCCCTTACGCGGTAATTCGCGCGGACGAAGTCGATGCCTCGGGCGAAATGGAGCCGATCACCATCGGCGCCAACTCGAACATTCAGGACGGCGTGGTCATTCACTCCAAGTCCGGTGCAGCGGTGACCATCGGCGAGTTTAGCTCCATCGCTCACCGCTCGATCGTTCACGGTCCTTGCACCGTCGGCAACCGGGTATTCATCGGTTTCAACAGCGTGCTGTTCAACTGCGTGGTCGGTGATGGCTGCGTGGTGCGGCATAACTCTGTGGTCGACGGTCGGGACTTACCCGACGCCTTCTACGTACCTTCCACGACCCGCATCGGGCCCGGCACCGACCTGTCGCAGTTCCCGCCAGTGAGCGTCAGCGCCTCAGAGTTTTCCGAGGACGTGGCGCGGACCAACGTGGATTTGGTGCGCGGCTACAAAGCCCTGCAAAACGAGTTTTGACCATGAGCAGCGTGCTGATTCGCAATGCCCGCCTAGTGAATGAAGGACGCGAATTCGATAGCGATCTGCTGGTGAGCAACGGCCGCATCGTGAAGATCGCCAGCAGCATCCAGGACGAACAGGCCGAGGTAGAAATCGACGCCGACGGCCAGTGGCTGCTGCCAGGCATGATCGACGATCAGGTGCATTTTCGCGATCCGGGCGCACCTGACAAAGGCAGTTTCTATACCGAATCTCGCGCAGCGGTGGCCGGCGGCATCACCAGTTTCATGGACATGCCGAACACCGCTCCCGCCACACTCACCCTGCAAGCACTCGCCGATAAAAAGCGCCGAGCGGCGATCCATTCCGTCGCCAACTATGGCTTCCACTTCGGCGTCAGCAACGACAACCTCGACACCGTCGCGGCACTCAATCCATGCGAAGTGGCCGGCGTCAAAGTGTTCATGGGCGCCTCCACCGGCAACATGCTGGTGGACGATCCACGCGTTCTTGAGCGATTGTTCGCCAACGTACCCACGATTCTGTTGGCCCACTGCGAACACACACCCAGCATCGGAGCCAATGCCGCGAACCTGCAAGCGCTGTTCGGCGAGCACATTCCGGCGGCGGCCCATCCATTGATCCGCGATGCCGAAGCCTGCTTTCGCTCTTCGTCATTGGCTGTGGACCTGGCCAGACGTCATGGCACCCGACTGCACGTTCTGCACCTGACCACCGCTCGGGAGCTGGCGCTGTTCGAAGACAAACCGCTGGCACAGAAACGCATCACCGCCGAAGTCTGTCTGCACCACTTGCTGTTCGATGATCGGGACTATTCGCAGCTGGGTAACTTGATCAAGTGCAACCCGGCCATCAAGTCTCAGGCCGACCGCGATGCGTTGCGTCAGGCCTTGTTGAGTCATCGCCTGGACGTCATTGGCAGCGATCATGCCCCCCACACCTGGGCAGAAAAGCAGCAATCCTATCGCTTGGCGCCCTCGGGCTTACCCTTGGTGCAGCATGCCTTGCCCGCACTGCTGGAACTGGTAGCGGACAAGGTGCTGCCGATCACTACCCTCGTGGCTAAAACCAGCCATCGGGTGGCCGATCTATTTGCCATTCCCGACCGGGGTTATCTGCGCGAAGGGTATTGGGCCGACCTGGTGCTGATCAAATCCGAGCCGGACGGCGTCGCCGTTTCCCAGCAACCCATCCTCTCGCAATGCGGGTGGACGCCGTTCGCGTATCACCGCTTTCGACACCGCGTCAGCACCACGCTGGTGTCAGGGCAATTGGCTTGGCACGGCAGTCGGCTACAGGACAACTGTCAGGGATTACCCCTGCGTTTCATGCGCTGAGCTACTGGCGAACGTAAAACGTAACGTCGCGGTGCGGTGGGCGATGGCAACGCTTTTAAGCCCTGGGTTTAACGGTGCCGCAATCCTGCCCCAGCCAAACCGCACGGGTGTCCAGGCTGCCCTTTTGCTGAATACCGGTGGCGTTGAAGGTGCCGTTGACCTTGGTCGTGAACTCACGATCGCCAAGGAAGGTGGCGACACCGGTCCCTTGGGCTTTCGGACAGCTAAAGCGGAATGTCCACTGATTGCCATTGCGCCCGGTGATTTCCTGCTTGCAGCCCGACTGAGGGTCCGTCAGCGGAATGTTGTCGGACTGTACTTGAGCCTGAGTCAGACAGGCACGAATGCCCTTGCCGCCCATGGTGATGCCCTGCTTTTCGAGCGCCGCTCGCTGCTCCGGGGTCATCTGGCTTTGCAGCTGACCCAGAATCAACTGCAAATCCGGAAGGTTCTGGTCATCGACCTTCATGTTGCTTGAAGTCAGCTCCCACAACCCCGGCTGTAGCATCTGCGCCTGAGCGACCACCGGAAGTGCTAAACCCAAGGCCAAGGCCAAACCCAGCAGACGAACATTCATCGAATAACTCCTGATCAATAGTGGCCGTTAGACGTCAGCCTGATGCTTCGGTTCATGGGGCAATTAAATAGCGACATTCTGCACGGAACATGGTCTGTTAAGCATCGATTCTTCAGGAGCAAGGCTGTCCCATGGATTATTTTGGACCGCATGTTTTCGGTTACGTGATTGCGCTGCTGCATTCGTTAGGCCTGATCGCCGCCATCCACGCCGTATTGACCGTGCGCACCGCCCAAGGCTCAATCGCCTGGGCCCTCTCGTTGCTGTTCATTCCCTACCTGACCCTGATCCCGTATCTGGTCTTCGGCCGCAGCACCTTCGACGGTTACATCAAGGCGCGACGTCAAGCCAACGAAGAAATGCGCAAAGCCATTTCCGAGCTGAACTGGCGTCCTTGGGTCGAGGAAGCGTTGGCTGCCCGCGCCTCCAGCGCTTACGCATCCTTGAGGGCGATGCCAAAATTGGGCCGCATGCCGTGTCTGGCGAATAACGAAGTGCGCCTGCTGATCAACGGTACCGCCACGTTCGATGCGATTTTCGACGCCATCAGCCACGCCAAAGAAGCGGTGCTGATCCAGTTTTTCATCATCCACGACGATCATCTTGGCCAACGGTTGCACGCCCTGCTGCTGCGCAAAGCCGCCGAAGGCGTGGCCATTTACTTGCTCTACGATCGCATTGGCAGTCACTCGCTGCCCCGTCGCTACGTGCAATCGTTACGTGATGCCGGCGCAGAGGTCAAAGCCTTTGCCACTCGCAGCGGCTGGCTCAACCGGTTTCAGGTGAATTTCCGCAACCATCGCAAGATCGTGGTGGTCGACGGAGTCCTGGGCTTCGTCGGCGGGCACAACGTCGGCGACGAATACATGGGCGAAAAACCGCCCCTCGCACCTTGGCGCGATACTCATGTGCAAGTACGCGGTCCCGTGGTGGCCTGTATGCAGGAATCCTTCGCTGAGGACTGGTTCTGGGCTGCTCGCTCACTGCCGCCGCTGATCCTGCCGGACGCTTATCCGGACGACGGCGTACTGTGCCAGTTGCTCGCCAGCGGCCCGGCGGACGCCTACGAAACCTGTTCGCTGTTCTTCGTCGAAGCCATCCATGCCGCGACGGAACGGGTGTGGATCACCAGCCCCTACTTCATCCCTGACGAAGCTGTGTTCGCGGCGCTACGCCTGGCGGTACTGCGGGGCGTAGATGTGCGGATTCTACTGCCCTCACGTCCCGATCACCGGGTCGTCTATGCCGCGTCCAGCCTGTATGCCTTCGAAGCAGTACGCGCCGGCGTAAGAATGTTTCGCTACCAGCCAGGCTTCCTGCATCAAAAAGTGGTGTTGATCGACAGCGAAATCAGCGCCATTGGCAGCGCCAACATGGACAACCGCTCGTTCCGGCTGAATTTTGAAGTGATGTTGCTGACAGTCGACAGCGTGTTTGCCGCCGAGGTGGAGCAGATGCTCAATGACGACTTCGCCCAAGCGCATGAGATCGCCAAAGAAGAAAGCCGCAAAACCCACCGCCTGCAAAAGGTTGGCATGCGGGTCGCGCGGCTGATTTCACCGATTCTTTAAGAGAAGTAGATGTCGTCCCGGGACCAGGGCAGGTCATGGCTGCCATCGGCGTAGGCTTTCACGGCAAGGATTTGATGCAGGTTGATCCAGCCTTTGGCGAACGCATAAGCGCAACCGGCCAGGTACAGCCGCCAGATCCGCAGGGCCTGCTCAGGCACCTGTTTGGCGGCGGCCTCGAGGTTGTCTTCCAGACGCTCACTCCAGTGGTCCAGCGTGCGGGCGTAATGCAGACGCAAACTCTCGACATCAACGATCTCTAAACCGGCGTCGCTGATCTCGGCCGAAATCATCGCCAGGTGCGGTAACTCTCCATTGGGAAACACGTACTTCTCGATGAAATCACCCGCACCGCGGCCCACGGGGCGGCCGTCGATGTGCTTGGCCGTGATCCCGTGGTTCATCACCAAACCGCCCTCCTTCACCGCACCGAACAACGTCTTGCAGTATTGGGCCAGGTTCGCGTGCCCCACGTGCTCGAACATGCCGACACTGACCACCTTATCGAAGCGTTCGTCCTGAGGCAGATCACGGTAGTCCAGCAACTGCAGCTCGACCTGATCGTCCAGGCCTTCAGCGCTTACTCGCTCACGGGCGAGAGCCAGTTGCTCTTTACTCAGCGTAATTCCGAACACTTTCACGCCAAATTCCCGCGCGGCATAACGTGCCAGTCCGCCCCAACCACAGCCCACATCCAGCAGGTATTCACCCGGCTGTAGCCGCAGCTTACGGCACAGGTGGCGGAACTTGGCTTGTTGGGCTTGTTCTAGGGTTTCGCTGCCCGTCTCGAAATAAGCACAGGAATACGCCATGTCACTGTCGAGCCACAGCTGATAAAAGGCGTTGGAGAGGTCGTAATGATAGGAAATGGCTTTCGCGTCGCCTTCCTTGTCATGAAAGGAGCGGATCGGCTGACTGTCTGCATCGCCCAGCAACGCCTGGCTCCACTCATCGCAGACGCGGATCACCTCGCTGATCGAACCTTCCAGTTCAAGTTTGCCTTCGACAAATGCCGCCCCCAGCAAGTCGAGGCTTGGGTGAGTGAACTGACTCACCATGTGTGGATCCTTGACCACAATCGTAACGCTGGGCGCCGGCCCTAAATTGAATTCATGGCCGTCCCAGAGCCGCAGGCGTAGCGGTAGGTGCAGATTCTGTAAGGCCGGTGGAAGTTGCGCGAACATGAAAAATCCCCCTTGTTTCAGACGTCTGAAATGAGGGTAGACCATCCTGAAAAAATAGCCGGCTATCTATTTAGCAGCCATTTCTCAAGGTTCGCGACGCTCTAGCCAGCCGTCGTAAATCCACTGCTTCAGCCAAGTGACCGCCTGAAGCGAGGCCCCCTCTCCATAGATGACTACCAAATCGAGGCACAGTTCTGAAAAGCTAGCCCCTTGCTTGGTCATGTATTTTAGAGCGCTCGCCTCGGCCCCCGCGAGACAGCGGTAATGGCAAACCAGCCCAGCGCGCCAGATGACTAAAGTCTCGGGCTCGTCGACAGCGACTGACCTCGGAAAATCCGTCTCCGCTTTCACTGCACGCCATAGCGCAATGCTGTTGAACGCACACGGAATGGACTGCACGCTGGGGCCCAGACTGACACGCAAGGTCGCCCAATCTTCGGCCGGTAGCTGGACCATGTCCTGCACCGTCAGCGACCGACCGACCGGCGCATCGAATGCTAGCGTAAATGCCCATTCCACTGCCGCCAACTCTGCCAATGCTGCGCTTTGCTCAGGAACCAGATATTGGCGGATGAACGCCTCAAACCCCTTGCCCAGCCACCGCAGGCTGTAATGGTTCGACGGAAACTGACGAATATAGGCCGCGACCAGCTGTTCGAATTCATCATCGCCGAGCCAATGCCAGAGCGTCGGATAGTCACCGCGCAGCACTTCCTGAAGCCTGGCCTGATACGCATGGTGATAAATCGCCAAACCGGCGCCAACGTCCAGGCTGGGACCACCGATCAAACTCCTCGACAACGCGGGATTGGGCGCTGCCGTGTCGCCCAACAGATAATCTTCAAAAGCCAGTTGCCAGTCGTTCAGGCGCATATCGACCTCCGGGCGAGCACACGGTCCCCCAGCTCTCGAGCCTTTTGCAACTCGGTGAGCAACGCTTCGAGCGGCGGAAAATGATCGTCGCGTTCCAGCAACGTGGCCACGGGACCGAGGTGCTCCAAGGTCTGTTGATACAACGCCCAGACCGGGTCGCTGACCGGGTGGTCGTGGGTGTCGATCACATAGTCGCCATAGTCGCTGTGACCGGCCAAATGCAGTTGGCGGACTTTGCTCGCCGGCAGTCCCTGAATGAATTGCCAGGGATCGAAACCATGATTACGCGAGCTGACATACACGTTGTTCACATCGAGCAATAGCTCGCAACCGGTGAGCCAACTGAGGGTCGCCAGAAACTCCCACTCGCTGAAATCATCCCCTGCGGCGCGCACGTAACTGGAGACATTTTCCAACACCAGCGGTCGTTGCAATACGTCCTGGACCTGACGGACCCGAGCGGCCACGTAATAGAGGCTTTCCTCGGTGTAGGGCAGAGGCAGCAAGTCATGGAGCTGATGGGCATTGCCACGGCTCCAGCACAAATGATCGGAGATCCACGCGGGTTTGACCCTATCGGCCAGGCGCTTGAGTTGATTCAGGTAGTTCGGATCGAGGGCATGTGGACCGCCGATGGACAGCGACACACCGTGCATCACCAGCGGATAACGCTCGGCAATCGCATCGAGGTAATGCAGGGCTTTACCGCCCGGCACCATGAAGTTTTCGGAGACGATTTCGAACCAGTCCACGCTCGGCGACTGTTCGAGAATCTGTTGATAGTAGGCACTGCGTAAACCCAGGCCATAGCCCAGACAAGGAAGGGAAGCAGACATTGGCGGACTCCTCGCAAAGTCGCCGCAGTGACCAAAAAACCACTGCGGCTGCAATCAGTAGTCGGTTATTCGCCGACCTTGCCACCTTCTTTTGCGCACTGGTCCTGTGTCATGGCCTTGAAGCCGTGGCCCTTGCAGGCGGCCTGACCTTTACAGGCATTGTCGACAGTCTTGCAGTCGTTCATGCCTTTGCAAGACGTCACACCGTAGCAGTGAACGTTTACCGCGTCGGCAGCCTGGACTTGAGTGGCAACACCGGCAAACATCGTTGCAGCGGCGAGAGCGAGAGCGGCACCAGCAGCGGCAGTTTTGAAAGTCATTTTTAAATCCTCAGCAAAGTCAGGGGGTGTCGGCTGGACGGTTGTTCAGTCCCGACTTAGCACTAGAGAGCACTGCCCCGACGGCGTTACAGAGGATGCAAAAAACTTTTAGAGGCTGTCCTTGAGTTTAAGCAGCGGCTCCTGAAAACGCAGGAGACGACCCGCATTCCCCAGCACCAACAAGGTGCTCAAATTGTGCAGCAACGCCGCAATCATCGCCCCCGCCGCACCGAGCCAGCCAAATGCCGCGAAGGCGACAATCGCCAGCGTCCAGCCGAGGCCAATGATGACGTTGACCTGCAACGTCTGTCGGCATTGGCGACTCAAGCGCACACACGTCCCAAGCCGTCGCAGGTCGCTGCCGATCAGCACGATGTCGGCCGACGCCAGGGCAATGTCCGCGCCGCCCGCACCCATCGCCACACCGACCACCCCGGCTTTCAGCGCCAGAGAGTCGTTGATGCCATCACCGACCACCATGGGCCGGAAACCGTTGTCGATTTCCGTGAGCACGCGATTGAGCTTGTCTTCAGGCAACGCCTGAGCTTGGACGTTGCTGATGCCGACATCACGCGCCAACGTATTCGCGACGCTTTGCCGATCGCCGGTGAGCAGCAACTGCCGCCCCAAACCGAGTTCACGCAACTCATTCAGGGCAAACCTGGCCTCGGGTTTAACGCTGTCAGCCAGCAGCAGCCAAGCGAGAAATTCACCGTTGAGTGCCAACCCGGCAATCGGCCCATCGTGCTCGGGAATGGCGGTGGTAGAGATACCCAACTGTGCGAACAGCTCCGGACGACCAAGCGCCGCCTCACCCTGCTCCGTCATCGCGACGACGCCCAGGCCTTGACGCTCATGGATGTCAAACAGCGGCCAAAAGTGCTCTTGTGTCACCAGACCGGCGAGCGCACGACTCACCGGGTGACTGCTTGCCGAGCCGAGGCTGGCGGCGAGTGCCTGGACGTGACGACGGTCTTCAAACGGGCTTTCGATGGATTGCAGGCGCAACGTTCCGAATGTCAGCGTGCCGGTCTTGTCCACCACCAGCGACGTAAGGTCTGCCAGCTCTTCAAGGAACGCCGAGCTGCGGATCAGAATCCCATGACGCGCGGCCACCGCCACTCCGGCAATCGCCGTGGCCGGTGCCGACAATACCAACGCACACGGACACGCAGCCACCAACACCGCGAGCATCGCCTGGGCATCGTTGGTCACGAACCACGTCACCGCCGCCAGCAACAACACCAGCACCATGTAGCTGCCGGCGTATCGCTCAAGCAAACGCGTAATCGGTGGCTTGGAGCGCTCAGCGCTTTGCATCAGCGCGATCACTTTCCCCAAGGTCGATTCGTTGCCGGTGCGGGTCACTTCAATGCGCAACAGGCCATCGAGGTTAATCGCCCCGCCGAACACCGGCATGCCCACGTCGGCCTCCAACGGCACCGACTCGCCGGTAATTGAAGCGGTGTCCAGGCTGGCCTGACCGGACAAGACCCGGCCATCCGCCGGCACCCGATCACCGGCCCGCACCTCAACGATGTCGCCGGCCTTGAGGATGCCGTTGTCGACTTCAAGGATGGTGCCGTCGGCTTGAACTTTGCGCGCATGGCTGCGGGTGAGTTTGCCAAGGGCGTGAATGGCTTCCTGGGAACCGATCACACTGCGCTCTTCCAGCACGTGGCCGAAGATCATGATGATCGGCAGCAGCGCGGCGGTGAGCAAATCGCCGGTGGCCCACGCACCGAGCATCGCCAACGCGATCAACTGATCCGTGATCCCGTGCAGGCTCGGATAACGCAGGCTGTACCAAGCCGAGCGCATCACCGGTACGGCAACCAGCAAAGAAGCAAAACCAAGCAGCAGTTGACTGACGCCCGTCTGCTGCGGCGACACCCAGCGCCAGATTAAGCCGAGCCCCAGCAAGCCTAGAGCGAGCATGGCCAGGGTCAATTGGCGGGCGGCGCTTCGCTGTTCAGCCGAGGACAATAGGCTCGGTGCGGCGGCGGTTGGGGCAGTCATTGTGCAGCTCCCTGAATGATCAGGCGGGAATCGTCTTTCGGATCAACCATGGTCACCGAACCCGCCTGACGGAGGATCTTCGGTATCCGTTCGCGGTACAGGCGCAGCAACATTTGCGGGTCAGTGCCCTGCTGTTGCGCCGTCGCCAGGCTCAGCACCGTCGCGGTGTCGGCCGAGGCTTTGGCCAAACGCTCACTGGCCTGGGCGTGGGCTACTTGCAACGCCCGGTCGGCTTGTTGGTTAGCGGTCTGAGTCAGCTTCTCGGCATCGGTGCGGGCGTTGGCCACGGCCTTGTCGGCTTGCTGGCTGGCCGTCAACACCGCGTTAAAGGCATTCACCGCCGGGCCAGGCAAACTGGATTGCACATCCACTCGGGCCACCTCGATGCCGAGGCCAAGACCGGTGGCTTTCAGGTCGGCCAAGCGCTGATTGATGCCTTGCACCAGGTCGCCTCGCAAGCGTTCGCGGCGCTCGGCAGCCTGGTTATCGGCGCCAATCAGTTCGGGGCGTGCGACCAGAATGGTGTCCAGATCGCGGGCGGCGGTGAGCGCCACAGCGCTGCGTGTAACCAACCGATCCAGCGCGGGCACTACATGTTCGCCCTGAAGCACGAACGCGTAGGGCTCGGTGACCTTGTAAAAGACCCGCACATCGAGTTGCACAACGCCGGCATCCCCGGTCAGCAAATAACCAGAGCCGGCCAACGCGTCACTCAAAGGTGTGGCAAACGTGGCGACCCGATCAGCTTGCAGAGCGACGTCGCTGCGCAGCAGGTTTTCGACCCGACGCTCGATCACTCGCTCCGCCGACGGCAGCAAAATCACCTGCTCGAACGGTTGCGGCCAAGCCAGCAGTAAACCCGCATTTTGAATACGGTCCAGCGCACCGAAGTGCAAAACCACCGCGCGATTTTGCGGGTCGATTTGCCGAACATTGGAGAACGCCCACGCCAAAGCGGCCAATACAGTGACCGCGTAAAGCCCTAGAAAAGCCAAACGCCCAGCCTGAATCCAGGGGCTACTGAACTCGTTTGTTCCACGTGGAACTACATTCATGGCTGCGATCCGGACTTGTTATCCAGACTCGGCGGTCCGTCAACCAAGACGCGAAACGGCGCCGCGTCGGTGCGCAGGATCAGTTTGGTGTCTGGCGTAACGAGGGTGCCCAGGGTGTCGAGAGAACGCAGCAGGTTATAAAGCTGCGGCGAGCCAGCATAGGCACGCCCGTAAATTTGAGCCGCTTCGACGCGAGATTGGGCTTCGATGTCAGCGGCCTTAATCGTGGCGTCGGCCTGAACGATTCGCGCGTCACGCTCGGCGGCGGAGCGGATTTGCGCCGCCTCACGCTTGCCAATCGCGGTGCGTTCGGTGGCGATTGTTTCACGCTCAGCGCGCATACGGTCGACGGTGGCGGTGAGCGTCACCGAGGGCAACGTCAGGCGCTCGATACCGACTTGCAGCACTCGCACGCCATAGGTGTCCAGTAACTGCTGATCGATTTGCTGACGTAACTGCGCTTCGAAATCAGCAATGTGTACCTGATTGGCGTCGGTATTGACCAGGTTAGCCAAGTCAAAACTACTGGCGGTGGTTTCCAGCGCCGAGCCGACAAAGGTCCGAATCTGCCGCGCAGCTTCATCCGGCTGGTTCTGCACAGCGCGCATGAAACGCTGCACGTTGTCCGGATCGGCCTGAACCTGCCACGCCACGTAAGCCTGAACGATGATGCGCAATCCGTCTCGGGTGCCGACGTCTTGCAAACCGCTGGAGGTGGTGCGAAGCCTTAAGTCCACCGGGATTGCCGCTTCGAACGGCGCCGGCCAGCGCCAACTCAGCCCCGGCGCCAGAAGGACCCGCGACGGGTTACCGAAACGGGTAATCACCGTGGCCTCCCCTGAGCGCACTTGCACCAGGCTCGCCGCCGCCACGGCAAACGCCACCAGCAACGCGGCCCACCCCATGCGCCGCCATGGGAAAGGACCCGCTATTTGCGGATCGCCATGATGGTGATGACCGTGGTGATGCCCGCCGTGACCGTGATCGTGGCCCGTGTGGTCATCATGTTCGTGTGTAGGCGACTGGCTCAATTGGCAGCTCCTGGCTGAGCGGTTTTACGCAGCGGCGCAGGGTCAGCCGGCAACGTGAACGTGCGGAGGTCAATGGTCGGCGCGTTGCTGCTGCCGCCCAGGCGATGGTCGAGCACCAGCAACTTGGCGCTGGCCAAGCCCTGGGTCAGTTGACTGAGGTATTGCTCCAGCACGAAGGCCTGCCCCGCACGGGCGTAAGCTTTTCGCTCAGCCGTGAATTTCAGATCGGCCGCTTGGGCCTCCGCGTTGATTTCGTGAGCGCGGGCAGTCGCCTGATCACGGGCGACGCTGGCCTGCAACTGCGCCTGGTTGGTGGCTTCTGCCGCCGCACCGCGTTCCCGCGCGATCAGCGCTTGAGCACCAATCTGCGCAGCCTGAACCGCGTGATACGCATTGGCAGCGCCGGCCGGCGGATGAATCGCTTCGACCACCGTGGCGAGAATTTCCACCCCACTGTCGAGTGTCTTCAGATCAGCCTGCACCGCCTTGCCGATTTTTTCACCGAGCCCCACCCGGTCCTCACCCAGCAAACCGTCCAGGGTTCGCGAGGCAAAGTCATGCACCAGAATCCGGCTGGCCGTGCTGCGTATCAGCGTTGGGACATCGGCACTGCTGTAAGTCGCGGCCAACGCGTCCCGGTCGCTCAAGCCAATGCGATAGACAAAACGCACGTCCATATTGACGATCTGGAAGCTCTGCTTATCGGCACGGCTGCTGGCAATGACTTGAGATTTGTCATTCACGTGGCTCGCGTCCCACAAGCGATTGGCAATTGCCGGGGCAGGGCCTTCGGCAGGCTCGGCGAGCACTGGCACCGACGTCTCACCGACGCTGGTAGCAAGCTCATGGACCACACCGTTTTCGACACTCAAAACTCGCCCCAACGGCCACGGCAAACCCACATGCAAGCCCGGCCCGAACACCGCCACCGGTTCGCCAAAACGCTCGTAGATACCTCGTCCTTGAAGGGGGATCTCATGCACACCGGTCAGCGACCAGCCGATCAGCGCCACTGCCGCCAGCACCGGCAAAAACGCCCGACGCATATACGTGAAGGCCCAAATCTGCCGCAGGTCGATGCCGAAGCGGTTGTGCAATTCATGCTGCAACGCCAGCAAGGGTTGTGGCGGCCAGCGCAGCACATCGGCGACGAAGCTTCGCGCCAGCAAGGTGGGCTCAACAGTTTCGCGCGGCGCACTGAACAGCGATAACGCGGCGCGCAGCAGCAACTCGGCCGCCACCAACCCCGGCAGCAAACCAATCAGCACCGCCAGCCTCACCGGCCATACCGAGGTTTCGCTGGCAAACAATAAGCACAGAGCGCTCAACACCAGGCAAATGATTGCCACGCGGGTCAGTTGCGCCAGCGGCGCTGCTTCCGGCCATTGGCTTGTGTTTTCCTGGGCCAGTTGACGCTCCAGCACCAGCAAGCCGAAAGCCAAGAGCAGGGACAACACGGCACCGACACTCGCCGCCAAGCCCTGCGCGACAGGGTTCAAGCTCAGGTTCCAGACTTGCATGATGCTGAACAACGTCAACAGCGCCCAACCAGCCAACCAGAATGTCGGCGCGCCAATCTGCGCCAGCAGATGCACCCAGCGCTGCCCAATCCGGTCCAGCATCCGCTCGTACCCACTCACGGGTTCAACCCGTTCGCTCTCTACGACCTCTGGCACCGCTACCGTCGGATGCAGCGCCCTCACCCGCCATTGCGTGACCCACCATGCAGATTGCAGGCCGGCGACCAACACCAATAAAGCGGCGCTTTGATTAACCAGCAACGCCCCCCAAAGCGACTGCGGCGCAAACAGCGCAACAAAAACCGCCAGCACCAGCCCGACCGCCGACAAGGCACTCAAGCCGATAGCGAACTGCCGTAAGCGCCGCCCGTGAAAGAGCGCCTGCTGAAAACGCGGCAACCCGGCTATTGGCGTTTCATCGGCATCTAGATCGACTTGCATATCACCCCAGTGTTTTACGTTGCGGACATCACTACCCATCACAACTCGTTACGATATAACGAAAGTGGTGAAATTTCTGTTCTAGATCGCGCGGCCATCCGCACATCGGGGGGTGATCCGCGCCGGCGAGGGGTTAAGTGACGATAGTCGAGTTTCTTGATCGGATCGTCCACGTGTCGGCAGTCAAGCCGCAAGAGCACGGCAACTGACGCTCACCACGCAGGGCGCCAGCTCCAAGTTGCGTTCAAACATTCCCCATGCCAGTGGCTCGCCCGAAGACATCGATAAAAACCTATGAAGCGGCTGCGTTGCGTTACGCCACACTACGCAGTCTTGGGATATAAACACGCAAGCCGACAAGAACAATAAGGCTAGACGTTACAACGTAGACACTATTTAAAATCATCCCCTTCAACGGGTTATTTCTGTTAATGCCCCTACTAAGGAGCCGAACAATCAACAACGATATAAAAAGACAATGTTTATATAAATGCCCAGATTAGCGTTCACAACGACGCGGCATTCGATCTACAGCGGCAAATGTTCTAAAGGCAACGCCCCAGGCGCCTTTACCGTGTGAATTGCAAAGTTGCTGCGGATATCGCTCACCCCTGGCAGTTTCAGCAGTTGACCGGTGAGAAAGCGGTCATAAGCGCGCAGGTCCGGCACCACCACCTGCAGCAAAAAATCCGATTCCCCAGACACCAGAAACGCCGAAATCACTTCCGGCAACGACGTCACTGCCCGGCGAAAAGCTTCAGCCTGTTCATCGTTGTGGCGCTCGACCCTGACCCCGACAAACACCGTTAGCCCAAGCCCGACTTCATCGCGGTCGAGGTTGGCCTGGTAACCGCGAATCACCCCGGCCTCTTCGAGCATCCTGACCCGGCGTAAACACGGCGAGGCGGACAGTCCGATCTCGTCCGCCAGTTGCACGTTGCTCAGACGACCGTCGCGTTGCAGGGCGGCGAGAATTTTGCGGTCGTAGGCATCCAGTTTCATGGTTTGGCAGATCCTGATGGTTAACACGTCATAACGTGGCAGGTTATGCCAACCTTGTGGGTTTTAGAAGCGGACTACGCAAGCACCCACCCTGCCCTCTCGGCCTAGACTGCCCCTGCCAACTCGACAACGAATGGAGGGACACACGTGGCACAACTCTGGCTGTATTTCATGGCGCTGGCGGTGGTGTACCTGCTGCCCGGCCCAGACATGATTCTGCTGTTGCAGACCGGCGCCCGTCAGGGCAAAAGCGCCGCGCTGGCCACGGCGGTCGGACTGGGTGTTGCCCGAGCATGTCATGTGGCCTTGGCCGCGCTGGGGTTGGCGGCGCTGTTCAAGGCTGCGCCCTGGACCTTCGACGTGGTGCGCCTGACCGGGGCCGCGTACCTGCTGTGGATCGGCATCCATTGCCTGCGCAGCACTTTGTTGCCGAGCCTGGACGGGGCAGACACCACCAACGCTCATCCCCGTTGGCACGACGCCATCCGGCGCGGCTTACTGACCAACCTGCTCAACCCCAAAGCCTTGCTGTTCTGCTCGGTGTTACTGCCGCAATTCATCGATCCTCACGCCGGCTCGGTGCTTGCGCAGTTTGCGACCCTGGGCGTGCTCTTGGTCGGCACCGGCTTACTGTTCGACAGCGCCTACGCGCTGACGGGCGCCGCGCTGGGCCGTTGGCTGCAACGCAGCCCTTCGGCCCAACGAATGCAACAGTGGCTGTTCGGCAGCCTGTTGATCGGTTTCGCGCTGCGACTGACCTTTGTCCAACAGGCCTGAGCCTTACGGCGCGTGGCGGCGGCGGCGGCGACTGATCAACAGCCAGGCCGCCGCTGCCGCCATGCCCAGCCCCGCTAACAGCAACGGCCATTTATAGGGCCGCAGCGCCGAGCGAACCGGGTTCACTGCCTCGGTGATATACCGCTTGTTCGCGGCATCAAAGTCGGGAGACGCGCATTGATGACCGAAGTTCTCCGCCCAATCCACATACGGCCCTTGCTTCACGTAACGCTCATAGAAGGCGCTTTGCTCTTCTAGGCTTGAATCCCAACCCGCCGCCTGACACAACACCGCGGCAAAGGCTTGGCTGGAGTGAGGCAATAAATCTGCCGCCTGGCTGGCCAATTTAGTGGCCACATAACGATAGTGGTAGCGCTCATCCGGTTGCGCGAGGGTGGCTTGCCGACGTTGCACTTCACCTTCCGCCACCAGCGGGCCGACGTTCAGTTCTGGCGTCTGCAAACTGTAATTGCCGCCGAACGTGGCGAAGTCAGGTGCCATCTCATAACCGAGAAGCTCCATGCCCGAGTGGCGCGCCAGGGCCCCGGCATTGAACAACGCGGCGGCGCGGTTGGTCGGCCACCAGTCGGACTGTGCTTGCTGACGCAACTGCCCATAAGCCCGGGCTTTGTTTTGCAAATCGACGTTGTCGAAATAGGCCGGCGCCTCATCGTAGCGCCCCTCGCGCAACAAGCGTCGGCCGAGCACATTGCGCAGGCTCGCCGCCACCGGCAATTGCACGTAATTGTTGCGATCCTGCTGGCTCAGCGGCGCCGGCGCGGGCACCTGCGTGTCAACGTAATGTTTGAGTTCGTCGAGGGTCAGCACCCGCTCGGCGACGGTGGCCGCGTCAAACCAGTAAAGGCTTTGACTGCGATAGAGCTGATCGAAGGCTTGCAAATAATCACCGCGCTGCAAGGCCAGAATCGCGCTTTCAGCCTCGACCCGGCACTTGGGTTTCACCGTTTCGAAATCCCAATCCGGCGTCCGACGCTCACCCCAGGATTCAGTCTGCGGGAACGCCTGCGCTGCTTTTGCATAGGCTGCGGCGGCAGCGGTTTTGTCGCCGTCGCGCAGTGCCAGTTTGGCCCGCAACCACCAGGCCAAGCCACCGTCGCCCGCCTGCTCGAGAAAGGCTTTGGCGCTGACGTAGTCACCTTGCTGATAATTCATCGCCGCCAACCGATCGGCGTTGTCGAGGCTGCCCTGAGTGCTCTTTTTCAGCAGTTGGACCAGTTTTTTCTCGCTCTGCGGTTGATCACCGAATGACCAGCCGATTCGGCTGATCAACGACGCGGTGACCAGTTGCTGCACGGCTTTGCCCTGAAGCAGCACCGCCAGTTGGTCTTCCGGCATGGCAGACAGATCGTTCATCAACAGCTTGAGTGAGGAATACCCCACCGCCGAGCCCTGCAGATTTTGACTGACGTAGAGTTCGATAGCCGTGTTCCAGTCGCCGGCTGTACGCGCCACCCGCGCTTCTTCACCGAGGCTGGCGACGCCGAGTTCCAGTGGGTCACTGAAGCCGTCGATGGCTAATTGGCGGGTCTGTTCGAAAGCCGCTTTCGCCTGGGCCAGCAGCTCAGGACCGGCGGGCGCTTCAGTGCTCATGGCAAACAGCGCACGCCCCAGCGAGTAGGCAGCCCAAGTGCTGCGCAGCGCGCGTTGCTCCACCGGCAGCGCCAGTACCTTATGGAAGTACTCGGCGGCCAACCCATGGTCTCCGGCACTGAAGGCGGCGGCACCGGCCAAGTACAGCCGCAGTTCGGCAGGTAGAGGCTCGCCCTGCCGCTCAACCTCGCGGGCATCGGTCAGCGTGCGCAATTGCGTTACCAACGCTTGCTGCTGAGCCGTCAAACCGCTTTGTTCGGCCTTGTCGCGTTCCACGGTGTAATCGGGCGCATCGCCGTAGCCAGCGTCCGGGCTGTGGGTCGCGGCGGTAACCTGCTTGAGCCCGGCGATAGCCTGCCCGAGGCGATTGATCTCAACGTTGAAGTTACCTTCCGGCAATTGCGCCAGGGACTGGCCACGGTTGTCCAGCAGGCGCATGGGGAAGTCCGGGCCGCAGGCCAACGCCGAACCCAGCGGCAAGCTGAGGCTCAGGCACAGCAGATGGCCGGGCCAGTTACGGGTAAACATTCGAACCTCCTTGATCAATTTTTGTGCAACGTGCCCAGCCGATGGCGCGTTGTCCGCCAGCCGCCATTCGACCTTCGCGCAGGCGAGTGAAGGTAAGCAGATCCGGGCTTTGTTGCAACGCGTAACCGGCCAACGCATCGGCGCCATCGCAGCCGCGCACTGCCAGTGTCAGGCGCTGTGGCCAAGCACTGTCGAGGTTGCCTTGATTGCTGAGGCCGATGTCATAAAGACCTGCGTGCTCCGATAGTTTCAGACTCAAATGGCTTTCAAGAGCCTCACCACGCGCCACGGCGCGCAGGGTCGTCAAGCTCCAGGCTCGGCGATCAGCGTCCAGAGGCAAGCGGAACCAGATCAACCCGACTAGATGAGCCGGCGGGTCTGCGCGCAAGTCCAGGGCCAGTTGGCTCAGTTGCCGTGGGTCGGCCAACAACTCCCGGCGCTTGCCACCGCGCGCGAGGGACACTTCACTTTCCACGACCGGCGCGCCGCCGGCATCTGGCAACAACGCCACACCGTAGGCCGGCAATGCCAGATAGAACGGTTTGCGGGTGATCTGACTCCAGGCCTTGGCCCATTGTTTAGCCTGATCGGCATCGAACAAACCACGGCGCGGATCGCTCACCGCGTGAACCTGTAACACGCTGCTGTCGACTGCCGCCAGTATGGCGGGCAACTCCGGACTGTCGAGCCAGGCCGGTAATGCGGTGATGCTCAGGGGCAGAGAGGTTGGCAGTGCGCCGCGTAGATGCGTGAGAAATTTCTCATAGTCAGGTAGGCGGGCATTTCCTGCATCGTGGTCTATTTCCACGCCGGACAGGGTCAGGCCCCGCCCTTGCCAATCGGCGACCAGCTTCAGGACCTGCGCCGTCACGTCATCCTGATGCAGCGCCTTGAGCTGGCCATCGAGACGGATCACCGCAATCAGCGGTCGAGCATCGCGTTTTAGCAACGCCGGATCGATCCGCGCCCAACGCCAGCCTTCCTGTGGAAACGCCTGCAACGCCAGTACCCGCAAGGTCGAGAAGTCGGCACGGCTGTCACGCAGCGCGGCATCGTGATCCGAGGTCCATTGGCGTTGCCATACGTAGAGTTGCTGGTCGAGTGGCGGCGCTTCTTTGCGCTCGCAACCGTTGAGCATCAGCAACGCGGCGAAGAGAACTGACAAACGAATGAAAAACCCCATGAAACACCTGATCCCTGCACACCCAGGGCTACAGGGTACACAAAACCTGTGGCAACGAGCTTACGCCCTCCGGAAAACGGCTCAGGGCTTATCGCTTACGGCTTACGGCTTACGGCTTACGGCTTACGGCTTACGGGCAATGATGACCTGACTTTTCGCCACGACGGCGTCCAGCGCCTGTTTGATTTGTGCGCCTCGTGGAGAGTCCAGCACCTTCTGCCAGGTTTCGGCCCAGTGATTGAGCATCGGGTGATCGACGTTGCTGAAATCGACCTTGGCTTCCCAAAACAGCAGCATCCACATCGACCAGTAGAACCCGTACTGGCTGTGGCTGAGCACTTCCAGGCCAGCGTCGCTGACCATGGCCTTGAACTGCTCTTCGCTGATGATGCGAATGTGGTTGGGCTTCTGGAAATACTCCGGAGCAGCGATGTCCTTTTGCAGGTTTTCGGAACTTGGGTGCGGCACGCTGAGCAGATAAAGGGCACCCGATTTGCCGACCCGCACCAGTTCGGCGAGAAATTGCGCAGGGTCGTCCACGTGTTCGATCACTTCTGTGGACACCACCCGTGTCGCGGTTGCATCGGCGATCGGCAGCGGATTGCAGTCAGTGACATGGCATTCGATGTCACGGGCCGGCGTATCACTCAAACGTTGGCGGGTGGCTTCAACCTTGACCGCGTCGATGTCGGCGATGATGATTTTCGCCCCACGCATGCCGCAAAAATGCACATTGCCACCGTCACCGCAGCCCACGTCCAGCAGGATGTCCTCGGGGCGTACCAGAAAACCGGGAAACAACTCGTTGGTTTGCTGGTTGAACCAGCCGCTGAGCGTCGCGTCGTATAGGCCGAGCATGAACGGGTCAACCTTATCGGCCACGGGCATCACGGGCGTCACCGGCGTAGGCGTAGGCGTAGGCGCAGGTGTACGTGTCGTGAGTTTTTTCAGAAGGCTCAGCATGAAGTGGCTCCAGAGGACGGGGCGGCAATTTGGGGAGCGCTCAGGCGTTTGACCAGAGCCGCGCCGCGATGACGCATGGGCATTTCGATGAAGCGGTAGTTGAGCTCACTCAACAGTACGATCAGCCCGCCAGCCAGCAGGATCATCAGGATTGGGTGACCGGCCGGACTCGGCAGACCAACGGCCTGCAAGCGGAAGGTGAACTCGCGTACCAGCAGATAGGCTGGAATATGAATCAGGTAAATGCCGTAGGAACGGCCGCCGATCCAGATCATCAGATCCTTCAACAATCCCTTGGGCATCAGGTAATCACGGTTGTAGGACGCGACCCAGACGAGCACCGCGCAGAGCGCAGCGATCGCGCCAATGCGGTAGTTGGTGAACGTAAAGCGATCCGTGGCCAGCACACTCAGCGCCAATGCCAACACGATAAACAACCCCGGCCCGGCCCATGGCCGACGCAAGAAAGTCGGTTCAAAACGCCGGTATCCAGGGTGCGCACTCCACATCGCCAACAGCACGCCAAGGGCCAACGCGTCTGTGCGCACCACCATCAGGATCGGCGTGCGCAACGTCAATGACTGCACAGCGACGAGCGCCAGCAAGGCCCAGACCAAATGCTTGCGGCAGACCAGAATCACCAGCGGGAACAGCAGGTAAAACTGCTCCTCCAGCGACAGGCTCCAGTACACAAAACTGGTGCCGTATTCGTAGTGATAAAAGCTGTCGGCAAAGCGGAAGTTGGCGTATTGCGCGAGCCCGGCCAGCGTCGCTTGAAGGTTGGCCTGCAACGTACCAAAGGCCCCGGAACGGTTAAGAAAAACACACGCCAGCAGCATCAGCGCCAGCCACAACCAGGCCGAAGGCAATAACCGAAAAGCTCGACGTAGCCAAAAGTTACGTGTCTGCTGCCAATACTCCTGACGGCTGCTGCAACCTTGCAACGCTGGAATCAGACTGCGGGCGATGACGAATCCCGAGATCGCAAAAAACAGATCGACCCCCCACCACGGCTGAGCCCAGGCATGGATTTTTTCCAACAGCGGCACCGTGTCGGTGAACAAACTGCCTTGCAGGTGATGGAACAACACTCCCAGCACCGCAATGCCCCGCAGCAACTCAATGTCCATGATCCGTTTGCTGCTCATACCAAGCTCCCTGGCGTGTCGGCAATGCCCCACGGTTTACGCGCGATGATCACCTGACTCTTGGGCATGAATTGATCGAGCACCTGCTTGATCGCCAAGCCGTCAGGTTGTGCCAGCAGGTCTTGCCAGGTTTTCGCCCAGCTCTCCATCAGCGGCGGATACGGCGCTTGTATCCGGTCGCGCACCGCTCCTCCCAGATCTCGCCCGGCGGCCCGTTCGCTGGCCCAGAAAAAGATCATGCCCATGACCCAGAAAAAACCGCTGGCTTGACGATGCTCAATCACCAGACCGGCATCTTCGACCATCGCGGCAAACCGTTCGGGCGTGAAGATCTGCACGTGATTGGGCGATTGAAAATAGCTGGCCGGGGCGATGCCCTGCTGCAAATGCTCGCCCACCGGTGCCGGAACACTCAGCAGATACAAGGCACCGGGCCGGCCCATGCGCACCAATTCGGCCATGAAGGGTTCAGGCTGATCGATATGTTCGAGCACTTCCATGCACACGACTTTGCTCGCGCAGCCATCCGCCAGGGGCAGCGGCAAGCTATTACTCACCAGCCCGAGGTTTTGCTTGTCGGACTGCGCGTCCACCTGACGGGCCAAATCGCGAACCTTGGCGTGTTCACTGTCAGTGAAAATGACCGACGCGCCCTGACGCACCGCAAACAAGGTGGCTACGCCCTCACCGCAACCAACGTCCAGCAACGTATCGTCCGCCGTGATGGCAAAGCCCTTAAGCAGTTCGCCGCTGTCACCGAGAAACCAGCCGTCGAGCACTGCGTCGTGCAACCCCACATCCCTGGGGGATACAGCGCGGCACACCGCAGGCAAAGGTTCGGCTTGCACCGCTGGAAACAGCCGTTGGATCAGCGCGCGGATCATGCCTCGGGGGTTTCCATGACAGGCGCCGCACGAGAGGCGAACAGTTGCTCGAAAAAATGCTTCAAGCGTTGTTCAGCAGTGGCTTGGCTACAAAAGGTTTCGAGGCTCTTCACCGCATGGGCAGAAAGCCGGGCATAGCGCTCGGGGTCATCACGGGCCACGTCATAACTGGCCCGATAGGCTGCGCACAACGACGCCCAGTGGGTCACGTAACGCAGCGTGCGGTAAGCCTTGCGTGGGTCGTGGGGCCAAGCGGTCAGCTCATCCGTGGTGTCGATGAGGAAGGCGTTGTCGGCATCCAGGTAATCGATCATCGCCGTGGTACGCGGCGCCACGGCCGGTTTGCCACACGACATGAACTCCATCAGCGGCAGGCACTGGCCTTCGCCATAGGCGGTGTTCACTACGTAGCTTGTGGCCTGCACCAGACGCTCGTAATCGGCGTCGGCCAAGTAGCCGTAAATAAGCACGATGCGGCAGCGGTAGGACTGGTTTTTGTACAAGTGATGAAGGATGTCGGTCAGGGCTTCTTCAGCATCGTGGTGAGTCAGCTTGAACACCAGCGTGGCATCTTCCACGTCGCGAAAAGTCACGCAGAAAGCACTGAGCATGTCTTCCCAGTTCTTGCGCCCGTCACCGGGGTTGAACACCGAGGTGTAGATCACCCCGTCGAGGACAAGCTCATGCTCGCGAGCCGGGGCCTTGAAATCGATGCCCTTGCCCGTGCGCAAATGCGCAGGTCCGAAGGCCCGCAGGTCAAGTTGTCGGCTGTCCGCCAGCAGCCCTTTGATCTTCAATCGAACTTGCCTGGCGATCGGCTGACGCTGCAACTGCGCGCCCCGCGCGGCAAAACGATCCCACACAGGCGCCGGCACCGCAACGATGGGGTACTCAGCCCCCATCGCCTCGCGCACCGCGTTGACCGTGTAACTGGAGTGGGTGATCGCCGCGCCCGAAGCGTGCAACACCGTGCGCCAGTCATTGCGCGGCTCACCCGCGAACGGCTCGTTGGGAATGGTGCTGAACTCCCACGCGAACACCGCCAGGGTCGGGCACGCAAAGTGTACCGGCGTGCGGTGCGGCGGCGAAAACGACAGGAACACGCACTCTTCACCACGGGACAGGCAGTCCAGGTAAAGGGCATCGACTTCCGTCTGCGGATCACGGACCTCGACCACACGACCCAAGCGTTCCAGCACGGGTCGGTACTCTTTGAGCACAAAGTAATAGCTGTACTCCGAGCGACCCAGGTTCTGCGCAATGGTGTGCTGATTGGTTTCCGAATGAATGATGATCAGCATGGGGCGTTATCCGTCACGGCCGCAGGCTTTGAGGCCTGCGGTGCCAGCCCGAAGAAGTCCGACAAACGTTGCTGCACCGGAGCGAACGCGCAGTAATCGTGCATGCGCTCGATGGCGGCGCAAGACATGCGCTGATACGCCTGTGGTTGCTCCTTGGCCATCCGGTAACTGTTTTCGTAGGCGGTTTTCAATGAACCCCAGTCCGGCCGATAGCGCAAGGTGCGGTAGATGATGCGCGTGTCCTGCGGCCAGATAGTCAGCTCTTCGCTGGACGCGACCACAAACGCTACCTGCTCATCGATGTAGTCCTCCATCGCCGTGTGATGAGGCGCAATCACCGGTTTGCCGCTGGCCATAAACTCCATCAACGGCAGACACAAGCCTTCACAGCGCGAAGCATTCACATAAAAACTGGCGGCTTCGTAAAGCCGGGCGTATTGCGCATCGTCCAAGTAACCGTGCATCACCACCACCCGACAGGCGAAGGGCGACAATTGCGCGAGTAACGTCATCAGCTCGCTGTAGTAGGACGACAGGTCACTTTGAGTAATCTTCAGCACCAGTGTGGCGTCGTTGGTTTCGCGAAACGCCCAGCAAAACGCCGTGATTAACTGATGCCAGTTTTTACGACCGTCACAGGGGTTGAACACCGTGACGTAGACCACGCCGTCCACGCAGGTTTCGACCTGGGCCGTGGTATCGGGCAAGTCCAGCAGGACCTCGGCCGGCGCCACCGAGGGCAAAGGACCGGCGATGGCGGGAACGTATTTGGCCAGTTTCGAATGGCCGGCGTCGGACAACAGATCGCGCAGCCCTTCCCAATACCAATGGCTCAGGTACCGCGTGCGGCGCTCCCCCGGTAGCCCCTTGCCCAATAGACTCAGGCACCACAGGCGCAAAAAGTGCCTGGCGATGACAAAACGTCGCTTCAAGGTCAGCGGTGGTGGCGACAACGCATCCAGCTCGGCCTGCTGCTCAGCGGTCAGTGGCGGCGCAATCAAGGCGTCGGCAGACAGCCCAAGCGTGCGGCTGTCGAAGAGGCAACCCTTGATCGCCAGGGACGAGCCCGGATTGACCGGAGCACTGGTGTGATGACTACGAATGGCCGCGAAGTTTTCCCACAAGGGAGTTGGTAATACCAACACAGGGAAGTCGTCACCCATAGCCCGGCGAATCGCCCGAGCCGTATGGCTGGAGAGCGTGATAACCCGGCCCTGGCGCGCGAGCATTTGCGTCCAGTCCTGTCGCGGGTCGTTGTCCCACTGCTCATCGGGAATCGAGTCGAACTCCCAGGCCACCACACACATCGTCGGGCACTTCAGGTCGTTCGGGGTTTTTTGCGGGGGCGTGAAGGACAGGAAAAGGCTGTCTTCGCCAGCGGCCAGCAGCTGCGCGTAGAGGGGGTCGACCTCACCCACGCAGGACACCAGATGCACCCGGCCAAGGCTTTCCAGTACCGGGCGATAGGCCTTGAGCACAAAGTAGTAACTGTATTCGGGACGACCGAGGCTTTGGCTGATGGAACCGTCGTTGACGTCCGAGTAAAGAATGAAATTCATGGCATCCCACGATGAAACCGCCCTGCGGACAGCCCCACTCTATGACGGCAAGGCCACGGATCGAGTCGGCATTTGCGTGCCCTCGTCCATCGTCTTCTTGCTCGTCTACGTTCTTGTTTTAATGGTCAGTTTCAGGGGGTTTAAAAACAACCCGACGCAACCTTGAGTAATCGTGACGAGGGGCATTCTAAACACATCCGTTGAGGATTCGTGAACCGCCCAGCGAGAAAAACAGGGCTACGCTAACGAGAACTGATCAGTCACGGTTGGACCTGTTGAAATTGCTCCGCAATTGGCACAGATTGACACCCAAACAACTACAACAAGATATTTCGCACGTCTTTCGACCCAAAATCCAACAGGTCCGTAAGACATTTCCGCAAAGCCTGTGGGGAATTGACGAAATGTATGATCAAGGGGCCGCTGTTTGAAAAAGCGTCTGTTCGTAACGGGTCTGAGTGGATTCGTAGGACAACACATCCAATCGTGTCTGAAGGCTGAGGCCTCGGAATGGGAACTGCTGACGACACCCTCCCGCTATGACCTTGGCAACCCGGACACCCTCGAAGGCCTATGGCCCGAGATGCCCGACGCGGTCATTCACCTGGCCGGCCAGACCTTCGTCCCCGAAGCTTTCCGCGATCCCGCGCGCACGCTGAACGTTAACCTGCTCGGCACGCTGCACCTGTTGCAAGCCCTCAAGGCTCGCGGTTTCAGTGGCACCTTTTTGTACGTCAGCACAGGCGACGTTTACGGCCAGGTCAGCGAAGCCCACCTGCCCATCACTGAACTCCAGCCACCCGGCCCGCGCAACCCGTATGCAGTCAGCAAACTCTCGGCCGAATTTCTCAGCCTGCAATGGGGCGTGAGCGAAGGTTGGCCGGTGCTGGTGGCCCGGCCGTTCAACCACATCGGCAGCGGGCAGAAAGACAGCTTCGTGATTGCCAGCGCCGCGCGGCAAATCAACCGGATCAAGCAAGGCCTGCAAGCACCGCAACTGGAAGTCGGCGACATCGACGTGACGCGCGACTTCCTCGATGTGGGCGACGTGGTTTCGGCCTACCTGGCCTTGTTGAAAAAAGGCACACCGGGGCAGATCTACAACATTTGCTCGGGGCGCGAGCAAAGCATTCGTAGCCTGATTGAACAGCTGGGAGACCTTGCTCAAGTCGATATGCAATTGATTCAGGACCCTGCGCGTCTTCGCCGCGCAGAGCAGCGTCGAGTCTGTGGCAGCCATGCCAAGCTTGCCCAGACCACAGGATGGACGCCAAAAATCACAACACAACAATCCCTGCGGGCGATCCTGTCCGACTGGGAGAAACGAGTAAAAGAACAATGACTAAAAGTGCTCTGATCACAGGGATCACCGGCCAGGACGGCGCCTATCTTGCCAAACTGCTGCTCGACAAGGGCTACAAAGTCCACGGTCTGGTCGCACGGCGCAGCAGCGATTCGCGCTGGCGTCTGCGCGAAACAGGGATTGAGGGTGACATTGTCTACCTGGATGGCGACATGGCTGATGCATGCTCGGTACAGCGCGCCGTGATCAAGTCGGCGCCGGACGAGGTCTACAACCTGGCGGCGCAAAGCTTTGTCGCAGCGTCCTGGGATCAACCGGTGATCACCGGCATCGTCGACGGACTCGGGGTGACGCACCTGCTTGAAGCGATCCGCCAGTTCAGCCCGCACAGCCGTTTCTATCAAGCGTCTACAAGCGAGATGTTCGGCCTGATCCAGGCCGAACAACAGGACGAAAACACTCCGTTCTACCCGCGCAGTCCTTACGGCGTGGCCAAGCTCTACGGTCACTGGATCACCGTTAATTACCGCGAGAGCTTTAACCTGCACGCCAGCAGCGGGATCCTGTTCAACCATGAATCGCCGCTGCGCGGCATAGAGTTTGTGACCCGCAAAGTCACCGATGCCGCCGCCCGTATCAAGCAGGGCAAGCAACAGGAATTGCGCCTGGGCAACATCGACACCAAGCGCGACTGGGGATTTGCCGGCGACTACGTCGAAGCCATGTGGCTGATGCTGCAACAGGACAAGGCCGACGACTACGTGGTCGCCACCGGCGTGACCACCACCGTGCGCGAAATGTGCCGGATCGCTTTCGACCACGTGGGCCTCAACTACCGCGACTACGTGAAGATCGACCCGGCGTTTTTCCGCCCGGCCGAGGTTGACGTGCTACTCGGAAACCCGGCCAAAGCCCTGCGCGTACTGGGCTGGAAGCCAAAAACCGATCTGGACACCTTGATCCGCATGATGATGGATGCGGACATGAAACGCGTCGCCAAGGAGTAGGTCATGCTGATTCCAGTGATTCTCTCCGGCGGTGCCGGGACCCGTTTGTGGCCGGTTTCTCGCGAAGGTCATCCCAAGCCGTTCATGACCCTGCCCGATGGCCAGTCGCTGCTGGGCAAGACCTATCGGCGTGCGGCTGGCCTGCTCGATGGCTGGGGCGATATCGTCACCGTGACCAACCGCGAGTACTACTTCCAGAGCAAGGATCACTACCAGGACGCGCAACTGTCCCGTCATCGCGGGCACTTCCTGCTCGAACCGACCGGCCGCAACACCGCCCCAGCCATCGCCGCGGCGGCGCTGTCGCTGCAAGCCCTGCACGGTGACGCCGCAATCATGGTGGTGATGCCGGCCGATCATTTGATCGTCAATGTCGAGGCCTTGCAGAGTGCGGTCGAGCATGCCGTGAAGCTGGCCAAGACCGGCTACCTGGTGACGTTCGGCGTAGAACCGACGGCGCCGGAAACCGGCTTCGGCTACATCGAGACCGGCGCGCCGCTGGACGACAAAGGCGCGGCCAGGGTGCAGCGCTTTGTTGAAAAGCCCGACCTGCAAACCGCTACTCATTACCTCGAAAGCGGCAACTTCCTGTGGAACTCGGGCATGTTTTGCTTCGCTGTGACCACCCTGTTGGCCGAGTTGCAGGTTCACGCCCCCGAGTTACTGGAACAGACGCGCGCCTGCATGGCCGCCAGCGCAGCGGTGGAAACCGGCGGGGGTCTGCAACAGGAATTGTCGCCTGCCCTGTTTGCCGAAATCACCGACATCTCCATCGACTACGCCTTGATGGAGCGTTCCGACAAAGTCGTCGTGGTGCCCGCCGGATTCGACTGGAGCGACATCGGCTCCTGGGGCGCAGTGGCCGCATTGGTGCCGGCGGATGCGCACAACAATCGCGCCAGTGGCGAAGCGATTTTTATCGATAGCCACAACAACTTCGTGCAGAGCGAAGGCCGGCTGGTTGCCGCCGTGGGTGTGGATAACCTGATCATCGTCGATACCGCCGACGCGGTACTGGTGGCCCACGCCGACCGCGCCCAGGATGTGCGCCGGGTGGCCAAGCAACTCAAGGATAAAAAACACGAAGCCTATCGCCTCCACCGCACGGTCAGCCGACCGTGGGGCACTTACACCGTGCTCGAGGAAGGCCTGCGCTTCAAGATCAAGCGCATTGTGGTCAAGCCAGGTGCCAAGTTGTCGTTGCAAATGCACCACCACCGCAACGAACACTGGGTGGTGGTCGAAGGCATGGCCAAGGTCACCAACAATGGCACCGGCACGCACTTGGTGGCCAAGAACGAATCTACGTTCATTGCCGCCGGGCACAAACACCGTCTGGAAAATCCGGGAGTGATCGACTTGGTGATCATCGAAGTGCAAAGCGGCGAATACTTGGGCGAGGACGATATCGTTCGCTTCGAAGACCAATATGGCAGGACGGTTTGAATGCTGCTTTCTCTGTACCGCTCGTTGTGGAGCTATCGAGGATTCATCCTCGGTAGCGTCAAGCGGGAGTTCCAAGCGCGTTACCGCAACTCCTTGTTCGGTGCCCTGTGGACCGTACTCAACCCGCTGTCGATGATCATCGTCTATACCGTAATTTTTTCTCACATCATGCGTGCACGTCTGCCGGGGGTGGATGACGGCATGGCGTACAGCGTCTACCTCTGCGCCGGCCTGCTGACCTGGGGACTGTTTTCGGAAATCACCGTGCGCAGCCAGAATATGTTTCTGGAGAACGCCAACCTGTTAAAGAAAATCAGTTTTCCGCGCCTCTGTCTGCCGGTCATTGTGCTGCTCAACGCCGGGATCAACTTTGCGATCATCATCGGCCTGTTTATGGGTTTTTTACTGATCACCGGGCGCTTGCCAGGCTTGGCCTTGCTGGCGCTGCTCCCCTTGTTGGCGCTGCAAGTGATGTTCTGCGCCGGGTTGGGCATGATCCTGGGCGTGCTGAACGTGTTCTTTCGCGATGTCGGACAGTTCTTCGGCATTTGCCTGCAATTCTGGTTCTGGCTGACGCCGATTGTTTACCCCATCAGCATCCTGCCGGAGTGGGTTCAGCGCCTGCTGCAACTCAACCCCCTGACCAACCTGATCACCAGCTACCAAAACCTGTTTCTCTACGGCCAATGGCCGCTCTGGAGTTCCCTGCTGCCAATCTTCGTCAGCGGTGTGCTGTTCTGCGTGATCGGGCTGCGGCTGTTTCGCCAGCGGGTCGGCGAAATGGTGGATGAACTCTGATGGGATATGTACGCGTTAACGGCCTGGGCAAGGCCTACAAGCAATACCCTACGCGCTGGAGCCGACTGGCCGAGTGGTTGATCCCGTTTTCGCCGATCCGCCATCGCCAGCACTGGGTGCTGCAAGACGTGACTTTCGAGATCGCGCCGGGTGAAGCGGTGGGCATCGTCGGCATCAACGGCGCCGGCAAAAGCACCTTGCTGAAGATGATCACCGGCACCACCCAGCCCACGTGCGGCACCCTCCAGCTCGAAGGCCGGGTCGCCGCCCTATTGGAACTGGGCATGGGGTTTCACGCAGATTTTACCGGCCGGCAGAACGCTGTCATGGCCGGGCAACTGCTGGGGATGTCCATTGAAGACATCACGGCATTGATGCCGCAGATCGAGCATTTTGCCGAAATCGGCGACGCTATCGATCAACCGGTACGCACCTATTCCAGCGGCATGCAGATGCGCCTGGCGTTCAGTGTGGCCACCGCCCGACGCCCAGACATCTTGATCGTTGACGAAGCATTGTCGGTGGGCGATGCCTACTTCCAGCACAAAAGCTTTGACCGTATCCGCAGCTTCCGCAAAGCCGGCACCACCTTGCTGATCGTGTCCCACGACCGTTCGGCGATCCAGTCGATCTGCGACTCGGCAATCCTGTTGGACCAAGGCCGTATGGCCATGCACGGCACGCCCGAAGCGGTCATGGATTACTACAACGCCTTGCTCGCCGAACGTGAAGGCCAGACCGTGCGTCAAGAAATGCTCGCCGGCGGTCAGGTGCAAACCGTTTCCGGCACCGCAGAGGCGGCCATCCTCAGCGTGCGTCTACTGGATGACCGCGAACGCTCAATCGATGCCGCCGAAGTCGGTCAACCGGTGGTGCTGGAAGTACACGTTGAGGTCCGACAGGACATCGAACGGCTGGTGCTGGGCTTCCTGATCAAGGACCGCCTGGGGCAGGCCATGTACGGCATCAACACCCACCGCCAAGACAAAGCCCTGACCGACCTGCACGCCGGGGAACGGATCACTTACCGCTTCGCGTTTGTCATGGGCCTGGGCAAAGGCAACTATTCGGTGGCACTCAGCCTGTCGCGACTGGACTCGCACCTGGACCGCAACTTCGAATGGCGCGACTACGGGCTGGTTTTCCACGTCATCAATAACCGCCACGAAGACTTCGTCGGCTGCTCATGGTTGGGGGCCAGAACCGTCATCACGCGCACGGGCGAGTCGATAGCCTCGGAGAACGCGCCATGACTCGCCTCCTGGTGGAATGCACTTATGTGTTTCAGCACCCCAAGGTCAATTCGGGGATTCAGCGGGTGGTGCGCAACGTCATCAATCAGTTGCCGGACACGGTGAATGATGTGGCATGCATCCCCGTCGTAATACTCAGGGGCAAGCTGTACCGCGTGCTCCAACTGGCGCCTCTGAACACCCCGTTTTTTAATGGCCTGATGACGTTCGGCAGTCGGCTGGAACGCGTGGCCCATCGTTTTTGGCAAGGGCATCAGCGCCTCGACCAGCGCTGCTCTTCACGCTGGACTCGGCGGGCGCTGTACGTGGCTTACCGCCTCATGGTGCTGTCGTGCTTCAGCGTGCCACTGCGCCTGATCGATCAGGTCAACCAGTATCAATTGCCCAAGCGTTGCGCGCCGTTGCAGCACCAGCCTGGCGATCAACTGGTGCTACTGGATTCGTCCTGGCATGCCGATTTCTTCCCGTTAGCCGAACAGCTCAAACGTGAAGGCGTGGGCATTGTGTCGGTGATTTACGACTTGATTCCTCTGACCCACCCGCAGTTCTACGACGAGCGACTGCCGCAGATCTTCAATCAATGGTTTGACTGGATCGCCAAAACCGCCGACGGCTATATGGCGATTTCGGCCACGGTGCGCGACCAGGTGCGAGAGGAGTTGCAGCGCCGGGTCGGTCCGGCCAAGGCGCAATCGCTGTGGTTCGACTATTTTCACTTGGGCAGCGAACTGGACCTCAAGGAAGACAGCGCCGCCGTGGAGCCGCGCCTGATCCGCCTATTCGAAACGCCGGCCCCCGTGTTCCTGATGGTCAGTACCATCGAGCCGCGTAAAAACCACGACTACCTGCTGGACGCCTTCGAACGCGCCTGGGCGTCGGGTTCAAAAGCACGGCTGTGCATCGCCGGCCACATCGGCTGGAAGTGCGACGCACTGCTCGCTCGGGTCCGTACTCACCCGCAATTGAATCAACGGCTGTTCATGTTCAACGACCTGAGCGACACCAGCCTCGAACACGCCTACTCCCACGCCAGTGCGCTGGTGTTTCCTTCCTACGTCGAGGGCTTCGGCCTGCCGTTAGTGGAAGCGATGCAGCGTGGCTTGCCCGCCATGGGCAGCGACATTGCGATCTTCCGCGAAATCGGTGGCGAGTTTATGGCCTACTTTGACCTCACCGACCCCCAAAGCCTGGCAGACCTGGTCGCCGGATTCGAAAACAGCAGCCAGTTCCCGGCCCTGCGCAACGTCAAGGACTGGCGCTGGATCGGCTGGCGTGAAGCCAGTGTGCAATTGGCCGAACGGACACTGCGCAATCTTCAATCGGCGCCAGTGGAGCAAGCGAGGCACCATGCGAATTGCCCTTAACGCCCGAATCCTCCAGGCCCCGCGTGCCGGCATCGGCCATTACGTCGCCGAGCTGGTGAGCGCCCTCGCCGGCGAGCCGGATGTCGAGCTGTCACTGTTTCATGGCTGGGGCTGGAGTTCAGCATTGCCCGAGGCAGCCATGCCCGGTTATTCACGGCTAACGCCCCTGCTTCGGCAAATTCCCGGGGCGTATCAAGCACGACGCTGGCTGGAGCAGAGACGCTTCAACCAGGGTCGCGCCCAGGAAATCGACCTCTATCACGAGCCTAGCCTGTGGCCGCTGTCATTCGACGGCCCGACGGTCATCACCCTGCATGACCTGACCCACCTGCACTATCCCGACACCCAACCGCCGGCCCGCTTGAGAGAGATCGAGCGCCGGCTGGCGGACGGCGTGCAACAGGCCAAGGTGATTCTCACCGACTCGCAGTACATCGCCGACGAAGCCCAAAGGTATTTCGCCCTGCCAGCCGAGCGTTTTGTCGTCGCGCCGCTGGGTGTGGCTGCCCGTTTTCACCCGCGTGAGCCCGAGACAATCGACGCCGTACTCAAGGCCCATGGGGTCGATGCACGCGACTACTTCCTTTGCGTCGGCACCTTGGAACCGCGCAAAAACCTGACCCTGGCCCTGCGCGCCCATGCGCGCCTGACGCAGGCCGATCGCCAACGCTTTCCGCTGTTGATCGTCGGCATGGCCGGCTGGCGGCGCGATCAGTTCAGCGCTGAGTTGGCGAAAGCCCTGGCCGCCGGTCATGTCTGTTTGTTGGGGTACCTGCCCGACGAGCAAGTGGCCCAGCTGTTGGCCGGCGCCCGAGCGCTGATTTTTCCGTCCCTGTACGAAGGCTTTGGCCTCCCGGTACTGGAGGCCATGGCCAGCGGCACGCCTGTCATCCTGAGCAGATTTTCAGCCATGCCGGAGGTTGCCGGCGCAGCGGGCAACTATATTGAACCTGACGAGCCAGACGGCTTGCGCGATGCCATGAGCCGTCTGATCGACGACAAAATGCATTGGCAGGCATGCCGAGAAGCGGGACTACAACAAGCGAAGATTTTTTCCTGGGAGCGTTGCGCGAAGATGACAACTCGCGCTTACCGCCAGGCATTGGGAGGTTGAATGCGAGTTCTTCATTTTTTTAAGACGTACCTCCCCGACTCGGTCGGCGGGATCGAACAAGTGATCTTCCAACTGTGCGAAAGCGGTGCCCAGCATGGCATCGAAGGGCAAGTCCTGACACTGAGCAATGATCCAACCCCAGCCGTGGTGCAACTGGGACAACACCAAGTGCATCGGGCCAAACTCGACATTCAGTTCGCCTCCACGGGGTTTTCCTGGAGCGTGTTCAAGCAGTTTCGCGAACTGGCTGCCGAAGCTGACGTGGTCAATTACCATTTCCCCTGGCCGTTCATGGACCTGGTGCATTTTGCCAGCGGCATGAACAAACCCAGCGTGGTCACCTACCACTCGGACATCGTTCGCCAGAAACACCTGCTCAAACTCTACCGGCCATTGATGAACCGCTTCCTGGCCAGTGCCGACCGGATCGTCGCCGCCTCGCCCAACTATTTGCACACCAGCGATGTGTTGCAGCAGTTTCAAGACAAAACCCGTGTCATCCCTTATGGCTTGAACAAGGCAAGTTATCCACAGCCTGACCCTGAGCGCATGGCCCAATGGCAGCGCAAGCTTGGGGATAAGTTTTTCTTGTTCGTGGGTGTAATGCGCTATTACAAAGGCCTGCACATCCTGCTCGACGCCTTGAAAGACGTGGACTACCCGGTGGTGATCGTCGGTGCCGGCCCGCTGGAAACGGAATTGCATGCCCAGGCCGCCGCATTGGGTTTGCGCAACATTCATTTCCTCGGACGGCTCGGTGACGAAGACAAAGTCGCGTTGCTGCAACTGAGCTACGCCATTGTTTTCCCTTCGCACCTGCGCTCCGAAGCGTTTGGCATCTCACTGCTGGAAGGGGCGATGTACGGAAAACCAATGATCTCCAGCGAAATCGGCACTGGGACCAGCTACATCAATATCCATAACGAAACCGGGTTAGTGGTGCCGCCGAGCAATCCGCAGGCCTTTCGCGAAGCCATGCGCACCCTGTGGGAAAACCCAACGCTGGCCGCCGCCATGGGTGTGAAGGCACAGGCCCGCTATCGTCGTTTGTTCACGGCAGACGAAATGGGCCGTAAGTGGACGCAGTTGTACCAAGAGTTGCTGCAAGAGAAGTCGCTGTCCTACGCCTAACGCCAAGTGGGAGCGAGCACGCTCGCTCCCTTTCAACACCGGTTACAGGTCCAATACCAGCGGTTGCGCACCCTGCGCCGGCACCGCACAACAAATCAGCACCTGCCCGTCCTCCGGCATATCGCCCGGAGGCTGTGGATAACTCACTTGTCCACTGATCAGCCGGGTCTTGCAGGTCCCACAGGATCCGCCTCGGCAACTGAAGTCCGGGCGCAAGCCGCAGCTTTGCGCGAACGTCAGCAAACTACCGCTCTGCGGTTGCCAGTTCGCTTGCTTGGCGGAGCGTTGGAATACCACGGGCACCGCGGTCGTTGCCGCCGGTGGTTGTTCAATCACCACCGCGTCGGGGTCGAGTCGTCGGCGCAAAGTTGATGGACCGAACGTTTCGGCGTGAATCCGCGAATCACGGATGTCGAGGTCCCGCAGGCTCTCGTACATACCTTGAGTAAAACTGCCCGGGCCACAGAGGACAAAATCCAGCTGATCGTAGTCTTCGACGTCGAGGATGGTGTGCAACAGCGCGGTGTCGATGCGTCCAGTCAGGTCGAAGTCTTCGCCCTCACGTGCCTCGGCTTCCGGCTGACTCAAAAGGCGCAGCACACGAACGCTGTCACCGGTCTGTTGCAGCAACTGATTGAGCTCTCGGCGAAACGGTTGCTCGGCCAAGGTCCGCGAACTCTGAAAGAACCAGGTCGGCCGAATACGCCGCGTCCGCAGCCCTTGATAAACCACTTCCCGCACCATCGATAACAAGGGCGTCACGCCGACCCCAGCGGCTAACAACACCAGCGGCCGAGGTTCATGCGGCGCCACGGTGAAATGCCCTTGAGGGGCACGGACTTGCACTAGATCGCCCACGCGAACCTGCTCATGCAGGTGCGAAGACACCCGCCCTTCACGCTTCACACTGATACGAAAAAAATCATCGGACGGCGCACTCGACAGGCTGTACGTGCGGATATGCACCTCGCCCTCAATCGTCACGCGCAGCGGCAAATGCTGACCCGCCTGGAACACCGGCAATCCGCCATCCCCAACCGGCTCAAGATAGAGCGAACGAATGCTGTCGCTTTCCCGCTCGATCCGCGCCACCCGTAGCGAACGCCAGCGGTCGCCGAGCGCGTGGGCTTGCAGACGAGCCGCCACCTGCGGCCAAGTGCCGGTCATCAGACTGTTGGGCGACATGCCATCGAACCGCCAGCGCAAAGCCACCGCGGCCGGCCGCCGCACCAATTTTTCAACCTCAAATGTCCACAGCCGCTCGGCGCCTTGAAAGGCTTCGATGTGCGGACTGTCGAGGATGATCTCGGTGCGACCGCTGAGGTGTAGCAGGTCGCCGGTCTCGAAATCAATGAACAACAAACCGGCCCGTGGATTGAGCAACAGATTGCCCAGGGTATTGAAATACAGGTTGCCGGCGAAATCCGGAATGGTCAGGCGATTGCCGTCGATGTGTACGAATCCTGCCTGGCCACCGCGGTGCGAAACATCCACTGAACGTTGGCCATCGACGTCCACATAGCTGGCGACAAAGAAGGTATCAGCCTCACTGATCATCGCTTTGGCCGCCTGATCCAGCCCCTCAAGACGTTGAGCGCTGCGGGTCGACGGGTCCGCCAGTGGCACCGAGCGAAACTGGCGCTGTTGGATGTATTGCGGGCAATTACCAAATGATTGCACCACCGTCACACCGAAGCCGCTAGCGGTCATGCCCCCCACATGGCCGTTGAGACGGTTACGGCGACGGGTGTGCAGTTCGATGCCCAACAGACCAATCGATGCACCGTCGTGCAATTGCGCAGGGTCATCGCTGTCAGGCAGGCTGTCGATCTGCAACAGCGTCGGCTCGGGGGAATGAGTAAAGCCCGGTGGTCCCTCAAGAAGGCTGGCCCACGGGTTGCCATCGGCATCCACTGCGCCGTACAGCATGAACGGCAGTTGCCGATAGAAGCCACGGTGTTGGTCCGGTATCTCGCTGCGCATAATCTGACGCCCGAACGCTTTCATTCGCTCGGCCACACCGGCATGCGTCTGCAACTGCTGCTCGCCAGCGTGCCAGGGTGAACGTTCCATAACGGCAACTCCTCGCGCCTGTCAGGCGGTTTTTTGCAGCCCAGCGACGGTGCGCGGCATGCCGATAAACCCCGGTAACGCTTCAATCCGTACCAGCCAAGCACGGATATTGGCGTAGTCCTCAAGCGACACATTGCCTTCCGGCGCATGGGCGATGTAACTGTAGGCCGAGATGTCAGCGATGGTCGGCTCACTGCCAACCAAGTAGTGAGTCGTGGCCAGTTCCTGATCAATCACCTTGAGCAACGCGTGGGCGTTCGCGATGACCTCCTGCGCGTTGTAAGAGGCACCAAACACGGTGATCAGCCGGGCGCGAGCGGGGCCCGACGCAAGGGGCCCAGCAGCCACCGACAACCAGCGCTGCACCTTGGCCGCGCCGACCGGGTCAGTCGGTAACCAGCGACCGTTGCCATATTTTTGCGCCAGGTACACCAAAATCGCATTCGAGTCCGCCAGCACCACGCCCTGATCATCAAGGACCGGCACCAGGCCAAATGCATTGAGCGCCAGGAACTCCGGCTGTTTGTGCTCGCCTTTGGCCAGGTCGACGAAGATCAGTTCGGTCGGCAGTGCGAGCAGCGACAGCATCAGCTCCACACGATGAGCGTGGCCAGAGCGTGGAAAGTTGTAGAGTTTGAAGGTGTGCATGGTCGGCATCCTTTGGATGGCGCCGCTGGGAAGGATCGGCGCCGAGGGAAGCCATCATCTACCCGCCGTAAAAACAACAGAATAGGCAGGTAACGCAATCCATTATTTCATCCAGTGCAATAACTATCAGGCATGAAGGGCCGGATGCTCGCGCAGCATGCTCACTGCAAAATCCACGAAACTGCGAATTCGTACCGGGGCGTTGCGTCCGCCCTGGTAGACCACATGAATCGGCAATGGCGGCAGCTCAAAGTCAGCCAGGACAATTTCCAGGTCACCGGCAGCCACCTTGCTCGCCACTTGATAAGACAGGACACGGGTCAGGCCCAGGCCAAGACACGCGGCACTGATAGCCGCCTGATTAGCGGTCACCACGAGTCGAGGTTCCGGGCGCACATTGAGCGGTTGGCCGTTTTCAAGAAAAGACCAGTTTCTAAACTGGCCGACGGACGAGGAGGCGATCACCGGCAACCGTGACAATGCTTCGGGGTGCAAAGGCCTGCCATGGATCTGCAGGTAAGCGGGTGAGCCGCAGACCACTCGCCGCACTTCACCGACGCGAATCGCGTGCTGATTGCTGTCGGGCAATTCGCCGATGCGCACGGCGACATCAATGCCCTCCTCGACCATGCTCGCCACGCGATCCAGCAGCAATGCATTAATGCTCACCTCAGGAAACTGTTTGAGATAGCCCACGATCACGGGCGTCACAAACAAGTCACCGAACAAAACCGGCGCCGTCACCGTCAGTTGACCACGAGGTTGCGCATGACTGCCCGCCGCCGAATCCTCGGCTTCCTGCAACTCAGCGAGAATTCGCCGACAGTCTTCCAGGTAACGCTGCCCCGCCTCACTCACGTTCACGCTACGGGTGGTGCGTATCAACAATTGCGTGCCAATACGCAACTCCAATGCCGCCACCGCCCGAGTGACGCTGGCCGCTGATAACCCTAAACGCCGCGCCGCCGCCGAGAAGCCTTGCTCCTGAACGACGGTGGAGAAAACCTGCATTTCCTGAAAGCGGTCCATGGGCATGTTCCCTGTTCAAATAAAAAAACCGCAGCCAAAGCTGCGATTTTTTGCTGGTCAACAACATAGCTTGTGATACCGACTGCATGCACCTTGGATTGATCCATGGAGTCGTTTTATCAGCCATTTTTATGCGTACCTCGCCGCGAAAGCTCCAACATCAGCAGCGTGAACGAGATTACGGGTTTCAGCTTGATCAAAAGAAAACCCCTGTGAGCTCAGGGGTTTTGCGTCATGTCACAGCTACTTTTTTAGAACCCGAGGTGATTTTTGAGAATTAAAACTGTCGCAGAAGGCCCTCGTTTTTCGCGGCGTCCAGCTCGTTTGCGAAATATCGCAAAACTGTCGCAACCTCCCCAAAAGCCGGTCAAGGCGAGTGCTCTAGAGAATTAAAACTGTCGCAGCCATAAACGACGCGGCGTCCCGCCCGATCAAGAGTGCCAATCGGGGTAAGGGCGATCCTCGGACTGACGGCTGACCGTCCTTGCACTGTGGGTGGTCAGACGCAGTTCCCTTCAACACCCGAGCTCTGGTATCAAGCGATGGCACAAGGCCTTCCACCCAAAGCCTGAGCGAACTATACTGTTTATATATACAGATTCATGTACGCGTTCCATCCTCTCTCGTCTCAAACAGATTGGAGCAATTGATGCCAACAACCGACTTCATGGACTTCAAGACCTTAGCGGACATCCAAGGTCACTTTGACATTGCCCTCGATCTGCTGCTTAAGAAAGAAAATTTCGGGCACGGGGAGTGGCCATATAAGCTCTATCAACGTGAAGCAAGCTGCCAGTATGAAAAGCTTGGTAAGCAATGTGGTCAGCCTCACCAGAAAGGTTACGTCGTCAGTTGTACTGATGGTTCAGTGGTTCTGATCGGCAATTGCTGTGCCCACAAGTACCTCAGCCTAGATGATGAATCGCTCAAAGCAGGCTTCACGCAGCTTGATGCGAACCGGCGGCAATCAATCCGCCGTCGGAGAGTGGAATCCCTGCTCAAGAAGCGGCAATCCTACGTAGAGCAGGGCAAAGCCCTTCACATGCACCACCGGGATGTGCAAGCTCGAATCTCAGAGCTCTACAACGCGCTCCCCCGGCAGATTTGGCAAAAACTAATCGAACGCTGGAAGGCTAATAGGCTGGAGGTGATCTGGGAATATCAGATAACCAAGACAGGCACCGAGAATGGCCGGAAGGTTGTTGAAAGAAATTGGTACCCGAGCTCCTACGGCAAGCTCATCGGTTTGGGAGCGTGGCTTGAGTGGGACCATCAAATGTACGCCGGCCAGATATCGGATTACCGTAAACAGCTCGAGCTCATCCCGACCAAAGACCAGTTGACGAACGCTGAAATCGATCATGCAGAGGCCACTCTCAATAATGTGGCTGCTATCACGAGCCTGGAGCGAGAGCTTGGAGCTATGTCCAAAATGATGAGCGATTTTGTCGAACCATCCAATTTGGTACGTGCAGTTCAGCTCACCAGCAATCAAGCCGTTCGGGCGGAGACCGTGATCGCTGTGCACCGTTTGACGGGGGAAACTCTTGCAACGACGCCCGAGAGGTTCGTTGCGGATATTGATGTAGAGCTCAAGCGCAAACACGAGGCAACCGGATTACGTATTCAGTAGTGAAGAACATCAGGACGTAGGCGCTAATGCTGGATGGCCATCGTCCCATTTCACGGTTCAATTGTGACCATAACTACAAGCTGCGAAGAAGGATAATCGTGGATGTCTGGCAACATGATTCCCTTTGGCGAGTGTGGCGGGCAGTTGCTCCAGGCTGACGAAGTCGCCAATGGACTGAGGTGCGTATGCCCTAAGTGCCATCGGGCTTTGGTGGCGGCGAATGAGGGCACTAAAGTCTTTCCCTATTTTCCCCAACAGCAGAGCGCCTCCGAGGGCGGTCATCCGGCATGCGTAACACGTAGAGCCATTGAGTTGATTCTTGCGGAACTGCCGGAGCTGGATCGAAAACGTTCTGGAGAACGCAGGCCTAGCGAACTGATGGAAACACCGCACTCACTCGTGTGCCGGTACAGCACGCGAGCGAGCGCCCACGGGCGTCACTCCTCGAACAGTGCCTTGGCGGGCAAACGCCGACGCCTGAGGTACATCCACACCGCCATGATACTCAACGCACTTAACGGCAGGCCGTGGAACAGCACAATCACCTGCGCCGGGCTCCAGGCCAGATAGAACGGCCCGACGATGAGCATTCCCACGCCGAAGCCGGTCATCTGGATCAGCGTCAATAAGCTGAACAGCGGCAAACGTAGCGCCTCAGGTTCACGCTGGGCACGCGATATCAAGGCCACTTCGGCCATTCCATCGCCCACGCCCGCCCAGACAATAAACACCAGCGCCAGCCACAACTGCGCCTGCTGGAAGGTCAGGATGAAGCCAGTCGACATCAGCGCGACTCCGACCATGAACAAGCGCTCCATGCCTTGAATGCCGCATCCTTTCAACAGTGCATTGGCCAAACGCGCCCCGGCAAACTTGCCGCATGCCCACACTGCCAATAAATAGCCCATGACCGTGTTCACGGTATCGGGGGCAATGAGCTGAGACAGCACCGGAAACCCGACGTTGTGTGCTGCACTGCCCAGGGTATCAAGCAGGCTGATGAGCAACATCGCCGCTAGCACAGGCGTACTGCGTAGCCCCTGCTTGAGTGCGTGCCACTCTCCCGACAGCCCTTTGTGCGCCACGGGAGATACCGCATACAACGCCCGCAGCGGAACAATCAGGATGGCGGCCAGCAAGTAAGTCGCGATATTGGTTGCAAAGACGGCCTCAAATCCGCCTTCTGCGATCAACAATCCCGACAGCAGGCTGCCGAATATTGCTCCCGTGGCGGCCGCGGACGTCAGCCAGGCATTAGTGTTCACACGCAGGCCGGGGGCAACCCAGGTAGGCAACTGGCTATTGAGGCCGATCGCAAAAAGGGAATTGCATAACCCGATGCCGAACGCGATGAAAGGCAGGATGCTCAGCTGGTGGGCCGGTGCCAGTAAGAGCAACGGAGTCAATAGCATAGCTCTGGAGAGATCCAGCCCGGCCAATGCGCCTCGTCCGGGAAAGTGCCTGAAAAAGCTGATCCCGAACAGGCTGGCGACAATGCCGCCCGCGACTCGACACGCCAGGAACACACTGACGAACACCACGCTTTGGCTTAGCCAATAGACGTAGGTCGATAAAGCCACCATGTTAAGAAAGGCACCAAAATCGGAAACGCCTCTGGCGAATACGATCAGGCGTCCGTTGCGGGCGGACCGGGGAAGCGCAAGGTCGTCATTGAGCATGACCCGCACCCTCTACGTTAGCGGGCAGGCGTCGGAATCCGACAAGCAGCAGGTCGCGGCTGGCGGGCAGATCGCCGCTCAATGGGAGAACCAAGCCGGCGCGGTGGTAGACCTTGCTGTCGTTGATCGCGATGGTTTCCAGGAAATGCTCCATGGGCACGCTGAGCAGACATCTGTCAGCTTCCTGCGAGGCGTAGATCTCAGAGACCACAGGCACCGTATTGCACGCGTCGATGAAGTGCATGAACACCCAGTCAAGCCCATCCTGATGAATCCCCGAGGTTGTCGGGCTGCCGGTTGGTTTATCCGCCTTGACCCGAAACTGGTGGATATCAATGGCGTACATATGCTTGCCTAACTGCGGACCAATAGCAGCAATGTCGGTGGCCAGAAGCCGCTGCAAGAGCGGATGGGAGATAAAACCTTCCTCTGAATAACTCAGGGCATTCACCCCTTGGCGGTACTCAATTGGGTAAACGACCGAGGAGGCGTAATTGGCATCTCTGTTCATCTGCAAATGCCCGTTGGGCGCTAAGCGATAGCGCAGAATCCGCCGCTCGCGGTGGGTGTACTCTCTGAACGCCTCGTCCCGGACCAGGTTCGACCAGTAGGCCCGGAAGCTGTGTTCCTCCTCTTGCTCGATGTGCAGCAACTCGCGGAAGTGACGTCCATGCCAATAATGATGCTGGCTCAAGTGAGCCGAAATCTGTGAGCTATCCATAGCGCTATCCTGCGGAGGGGTCGATAACTGCGTTGAGGTTTTGCCGGACCGCATCATGCAGTGCACAGGCGTGGGCAACATCGTCGACTTTGGCCCAGCATTTGAGCAGGTAATGCTCTTCAATATCGGCGTCGAGATAGCCACCGGCTTCCTGCACGGCGTATTCCACCACAGCCGGGTGATCGTCCAAGTACCCTAGCCCTTCAAAACCTTTGAAACAGCCACTGCTTTCGGGATAAACCGCCAGCATGGCGTAGCTTTGCGTTGCCGCACCGACTTTGCGTTGCACGGTATCAAGCAGCGTGTCGACTGCCGGATCACGCAACAGCAGGGAGACATACAGCTGATACGGATCGAAGCCTGCGAGATCGCGCAAAGCGGCATTAACGTACAACCCACCCAATCGGGGGTTGATCTCAATGACCACAGGCCCCTGCTCCGTCATGCGAAATTCGAAATGCGCGAGCGCGTCAGTCAGGCCTAATGCCTGCAAGCAGGCAGCGGCGTAACTGCGGATCTGGTCACACTGCTGCGCCGTGAACGAAACAGGAGGCGTAATCAACAGATTCTCCAACACGGTGCCGCTGCGCTCTGTCAGCAGTAGCTTTTCGTTGATCAGCACGGGATAAATTCGATTGCCCGCCGCCACACATTCCACCGTGCCTTCAACGCCCTCGATAAATCCCTCAAGCATGAGGCTTCGACCCGGAATGTACTCACGTGAAGTCCCGTCGTCGTTGGGCAAGGTATGGGCGCACCCGTAGAAATCGGCACATGCGGCTTCACCGTGACGCGCGACAAACTGCACATAGTGATCTCGCAACTGCGCCCAGTTCGAACAACGCTTGATAAAAGCCGACGCGCCGCCAAACGCAGGCTTGGCAATCAGCGGGTAGCCCACCCGGGCGGCGCCCTCTTCCAGCTCTTTTTCATCATTGCACAGCGCAAAAGGAACTGAGCGCAACCCGTGCTTTTGCAGGGCGCGACGCATCAGGTACTTGTTGTTGCACGCGGCTATGGCCTCGGCCGACGCAGAAACCAGACCGAGCTTTTGGCACACCCTTGCGACGATACAACCCACTTGCCCTTGGGCAGAAGCATGTCCCGCATGACAAAAGATGGCTCGCACGGTGTACCGATCCTGAAGCTCGTCGACCAGCTCTAAAATAGTTTGCTCGCTCAGGGTTTCAAGCAAGAACACCTCGTCACTGTCCTGCTCCAACCGTTGCAGTTGGTTGCGCCCACAGACTCCTGCGATCAGGCACAGCAGCCCTTGCAAGCGAGCAGCGGCAAAGTGTGGTTCACGGTAGCGATAGCGCACAGAGGGGCCGTCGTCGATATCAATAAACAGAATAGCGTCTTGCTTCATCGTTGTTCACCACGTCTAGTCAAAGGCTGCTCATGCATCGTGCCAACTGCACCGATGACCGTTCCAACTCTGGAACGTGTAATAACGCTGACCATCGCGCATTTCAAAGCGGGGCAGCTCATCGGGCTTATCGAAATCCATGATGGGCACCGTGAATTTGCCTTGGGCATGGGGAAGCACGTATTCAGGCATGGCGATATTGGAAACGCGCCGTTTGAGGCATTTCATCAGCGCGATCGCGTGGCTGATAGACGCTTTGTATTCACTGGCACCGGGAGAAAACGGCATGAAGTGGTATAGGTAATAGGGCTTGACGCCCATGCGGTAGAGATCGATGAATAGTGTGTGAAGCGTCTGCTCATCGTCGTTGACGCCGCGTAGCAACGGCATGTTCGAAAAGACGATCGGCACTACCGACTGAATACGTTTAACGGCACGTGCAAAGTCGTCACTCAATTCAAGCGGGTGGCAGACATGTAGGCCGAATGCATTGACCTTGTATTTTTCCAGCATCGCCACCAGCTCGTCGGTCACGCGAAACGGGTTGAAACTCAAGGCCCGCGAGTGGATACGAATCAGCAGGTCATCACTGATCGAGCGCAGCGCCGCCAGGTTTTCCTCCAGCTTGCGATCGGACAGCATTAACGGATCGCCACCGCTGAGAATGACTTCCTCAATGGCAGGCGTATTACGGATATATTCAAGGGAATCGAGAAAAGAGTTGGTATTGGCGTTGGGCTTCTCGGTCCCCACTTGCAGAGTCCGCAGCGCCTCGAAGCAGAACTGACAATAGGCGTTGCAGGTATTGGTCATGCGCAGGATGACGCGGTTATCGTATTTATGCTGGCAGATCGGTGTTTTCATTTCATGGTGCAACTCCCAGTTCTCAGAAATACCATCGTAATCATCCTGGGCAAGTTCGTTCCAGTAGGGCACTACCTGCCGCCAAAGTGGATGTTCCAGCACACTGCCAGCGTTGCGCGACCGCATGATCAAATCAATATAGTAGGGCGTGATCTGCAACTTGCGTCCTTGTAAGTTGTGCACGATATGGGCCGTCACGTCGTCGCCCCAACCGCCGCAGGCCTCACGCAGTGAGCGCTCATCGCGCACGGCGTTTTTCTGTTGCCAGCGCCAGTCGCTCCATTGGTTTTCAACATGGATAACCTGATTGATTGTCGTCATTGACCGAATGCCTCCCTCAGTAAATATTTACAACACGGTAGTTAATATCGCACTGATCAGAACGTGCGGGCGTGGCTAAAACCAATGAGTGAAACATCGACTCAATTGTTCTATTTGAATAGTGGTCCGCCATTGGGGACCGAATACTTATGTCTGGCGTAAATCGCGCAAGGTAGGAATTTTTTCCCGCGCGCTGACCCAAAATGCCGCGTCGGGTTCAACCTGGATCGTCGCGACGCCGCGTCGCAATCCTTCCGCCAACGCCGGCATTGCCATCAGGGCGGATTCCATATCGGCACGCGCTGCTTGGGCGTCGGTAAAGTGGGTCAAATCACCCGTTACACACAGGTGATCTTTACCCGCATCGCCGCTGGTCAGTGTCAGCTGCAGAGCGAATGGCTGGCCGCAGTGCTGCCATATCGTTTCGCTCACCTGGGATAGGCTTAATAAATTACCGCAGAAGTTAAAACTTTTATCACTGCGCCCGTGCAACACCAAGGTGCCGACCCGCGGGTTAGAAGTGGGTAATAAAGTCGCCAGGTCTCCGGTGTCATAACGTAATACCGGAACCCGAGGTGCTTTCAAGTCGCTAAGGTACAACTTGCCTTGCTCATCAACTTCCGCCAATACCCATTTACTCAAGAAATCATAATGTCCCGGCGGGTGCTCGGGAGTCGATACGCCTACCAATCCTACTTCGGTATTGCCATAAATACCGTAAAACGCGGCGTTTGGCCAAACCGTACGGATATAGCGCTGCTTGGCCGCGGAGAAGGCCTCGCCAATATAGATAACCTTGCGAATATCCAGCTTCACATGCGCCTGCACCGCCCAGTGCGCGGCTTGAATAATACCGCCAGGTGTTGCCAACAAGGCCGATACGCCGGCGTCTCGGCATATCTGCAGACAGGTTTGAGGGCAATCCTGTGCGTCCAAACGACCAACCGGCAAAAGGGTGCACCCAATGGGTTCCAATAAACGCGAAAGCCCTTCATATAAACAACCAAACCCGCCAGGCACCAATAAATTGGCCACCACATCGCGGCTGGAAAATACCCGCTGCCCTAGAAAGCGGCGGATCTCCAGAGAATAAGCATCACGTAATTCGCCGACGGCATAATCACTGGCAACCACTAAAGGAGAGGCCGTGGTACCTGATGAACTGATCAGATAGCACTGACGCAAACCACCTGCCTGTCGAAGTTTCTCCGATCGCTCATGCAGATCGGCTTTTGAAGCCTGAGGATAAAGCCGGTCGAACTGCTCATAGTTCAGCACTCGCGGATAGCCCGCGTAACCGGCATCGTGATAGTGCTGAACCATTCGGCCGAACGACTGCGTATCAAAAAAAGAGTGATTGATCATGCAAGCTGTCTTCCCTGCAGGGTCTTGCTAAAAATAGGCGCGGTACTCATCCCTGAGAAACTGCCACGCGGTCGGCGTTAATGCCGCACCGTTCAAGACGGTCTCGGTCCATCGTTCAAATGCTGCCAGGTCGTCCCAAAGAACCGTTTCGTCTTGATGGGAAAACGCCGCATTCATTGATGACGAAAACAAATCGGTGGTGGTCTTGAAGCGCTCGCCCACTTCGACTGAAGCCTGAAGCCCGATGAAACTTTCGAGCGGTGCAAGCGCTTCGTCTGCGCCGTTGAATACACCCGGCGCCATACTGATGACGTCACTGATAATGCCGCGCCTGATCAGCCTGGCTGAACCGACCTCGCCGCCCCCTGCAAAACTGGTGGCGTATAGTTGACCCAACAAATGCGGCTCATAACAATGTTCGAACAGCATCGGCGTAATGGTCCCGTGCAACCGCGCGCCGACTTCGATCATGACCGGCCCAGCCGGACTATCAAGCAACTCCATATGGATCGCGCCCGTATGAATACCCAACGCGCACGCGGCCTGTTGCGCGTAGGCGACCAGCGCACGAAGACGTTCGCAGTCCGGGTCCAGTAAAAAGGTAAACTTCTTCACGAAGGGGCAGCTATCAATTCCCAGTTCATCGCACCGAATATAACGACAGACCGATGAAACAACGTACTTGCCCGCCTGCGCCACCATGTCGACAACGTACTCTTTGCCGGTGATGAATGGCTGCAGCACAAAGCAGTCATTATTGGACCATGTCGATGAAAAACCGCCCCAATCCGCGCCCAGAAAAGCCCGCTCCAGTTCAATACGGTTGCGGCAAAACACGACCCCTTCCCCTCCTGCGGAGGATTGCGGTTTGAATACACAGGGATAAGCCTCCCAACACGGGAGTAGCGAGAGGGCCGCCGAGAGTCCGTCCAGCACGCAAGTCGGTATTGCGGCCAAACCGGCCTGTGCGAGCGCCCGGTGCATGGCATCTTTATGACGACGGAGCCCGGAGTGCGCCGGGTCATTGCCCGTCAGCCCGTGTCGCTGGCTCAGGCGCTCGGCAAGCGCAACGCCGTTTTCGCTGCCGGCCAGGATAATATCGAACGGCAGTTCCTCCGGCCCCGGCACCTGCTCGGCCGAGATGAAGATGCCGTGATAAAGCTCGGCGTTGAACTCACCTTTCTTTTTCTCGCTCAATGATGGCATCCGGCTGACTTTATCCATCTCGATGACGGCATAACAGTCGACACCTTGTGCCTTCAAATACCCGACCAACAGGTTCGCATTGGAGACGGGGTTGGTTATCAGACAGCGCTTGGTCATTGGTGTTAACCCCTGCCGATCCCGGGCGGTAAGTGGTGAAATCTTTCCGGAGAAAGCGTGATATTGAAGTGTGATTTGAGCAGGCCGATCAATTCGTCAAGCGTGCGCGCGGTATAGCTCGTGCGACGCTTTGCGTGAACACACACCAACGTCCCGTTCTGCAGAAGATCGCCGCCTTCCCAATGAGGCCGGGCACAAATGAAATTGCCGGCAAACAGTGAAGTGGGTGAATGGGTGTTATAGAAGTGCGTGACACGAAACTCTTCATAGGGATAGTCAGCATCCCGAACCACCAACAAACCTTGCCAGGTGGACTGGCCCCTATCAAACCGGACACCTGCACCCCGTTAAATTGATGCCGCTGCCAAACGCCTAAACTCCCGTGGTGAACGGTATTTCAGCGCGCTGTGCGGATGCTCCTCGTTGTAATGCTCAAAGGCAATCGTCAGGTTACGCAAGGCTGTTTCCCGGTCAGGTTTGGGCATGTGCGCGACGTAGTCGCGTTTCATCGTTTTGACGAAGCTCTCGGCCATGCCGTTGCTCTGCGGGCTACGCACCGGTGTGGTCACCGGTTGCAAACCGATCTGTCGGGCAAACTGGCGTGTCTGTTCAGCGATGTAGGCCGAGCCATTGTCGCTCAGCCATTGCACCGGGGTGGCAGGCGCCTCTTCACCGAAGCGTTTTTCCACCGCCTCCAGCATCAGATCACGGATATCGTCGCCGCTGTACCCGGTCGGGCTGGCCACCCAACCGATGGCTTCGCGGTCGCAGCAGTCCAGGGCAAAGGTCACGCTCAGCTTGGCGTTATCATCACAGCGAAACTCAAACCCGTCCGAGCACCACCGGGTATCGCTGGTGGCCACGGCAATTCGGCCTTCGTGACGGCGTGCCACACCCGGTTGTTTAATCCGTCGCTCCAGCAGCAACTGATGATCGCGCATGACGCGATAAACCCGCTTGACGTTGATCGGCGCCTGACTCTGCTTTTCACGCCGACGACGCAGCAACCCCCACACACGGCGGTACCCGTAGCTGGGCAGTTCACTCACTTCAGCCTGAATTTCTTCGACCAGTGCGGCATCGTCCAGCGCAGGGCGACGCCGCTCGACCTGAGCATTTGGGTTGAGTCGAACCGTCAATTGCGAGCGCGCTACACCGAGACTTTCACTGATCAGCTTCACTGGTCGTCCCCCGGCAACAAGGGTGAGTGCGCAATCCATTTTCGCGACCGAGCAATCTCCACAGCTTCCTGAAGGATCTCGACCTGCATGGTTTTCTTGCCAAGCATGCGCTGTAGCTCGCGGATCTGCTTGAGCGCATCGGCCAGCTCGGAAGCGGGCACCACGCTCTCCCCAGCACTGACAGCCGAGAGACTGCCGCTCTGATAGAGCTTGCGCCACTGAAACAACTGGTTGGCATTCACGCCATTCTGTCGAGCCACCACCGAGACGCTTTGCCCCGGTTGCAGGCTCTCGCGAACCATGGCCAGTTTTTGCTCCGGGCTCCAGCGGCGACGCCGCTCCTGACCCAAAAGCTCCCCACCCTTATCGTTTCTATTAGTCATATACACAGTCGTTTGCCTATCCCTTATGTTAAGGGGGAAACGGTGTCCTGTCTTTCAGGGGGCTCGTCCACCAGGACTCACCGCGCAGGTACTCCACCAACCACTCCCGTGTGACCAGCCGTTTGACACGGTAACGATGACAGCCCTGCACTTGCGTCACCTGATCGTCACGTTCATCCAGTGAAAGCGGCCTTATCGGACCACGCAGGCCAAACCCGACATCACACAGCCAGCGCCGTCCCTCCACATCGACCAACAGCGCCATATGGGTGGACAGCTCCCGGCATACGCCATTCTGAAAGGTCTTGGCCAACGTGCGTCGGACCTGGAACCCAAGGCTGAGCAGTGCTTGAGCAAAAATGCCATTCATCTGTGTGCAGCCGCCGCCCCGCTGTTCGTGGACGATTTTCTGAGCTACATCGTCCAGCAAGAAAGGCACCTGAGCATCCAGGAAGCCATCCGCCATATCGAAGGGAATATGGGCGATGTGCGCCTCATGCAACCGGGCTAGGCAGGCAAAATCCGCCCCGACGGCATTCGGCCCGCCCAATCGCTGAAAGTATCCGGCCAACCATGGCGGGCTTACCGACTGCACAGCGGGGCTGACTTTGAAGGTCTCACCCCACATTTTCGCCATTCCCTACACGCAATACAGTGCCCAGAGTGGACAGTTGTCGAGTGGCCAGCAAACACACGATTTGTGCAACTTCATCCGCTGTCATGACGCGCCTTGCAGGTATCGACTTCAGGATCTCTCTGGCCTGCTCACCGGCGAACGTCTGAAACATGTCCGTGTCCACGAAGCCCGGCGATACACAGTTGACGCGGACATCGAAGCGCGCAAGTTCAACTGACAGGCCCAGGCTCAAGCGCTCTATCGCCGCTTTAGCGCAGCCATAGGCCGTGTTGCCCAACTTGATCTTTTGCGCGGCCACCGAGCCGATATTAATGATATTGCCGTGGCGCGCCTTCGCCATGAGCGGCGCGAACACTTCACAAAAATTCAGGGTGCCGCCAAAGTTGTTGGCCATCACCTGTGCAAACGAGGACGGCTCCTGACTCAGAAACAGCCCGTCACGTGTAATGCCTGCGTTATTGACCAATACCGAGGGCAGAGGATAGTCGATGAGTTGCGCCTGGAAGCGCTCGACCTGGCCCCGATCGCTACCATCAACGCGTGCGGTGATGACGCGTGCGCCGAACTCGCCAGACAGTCGGTCAGCGGCGGCCTCATCGTTTTGATATGTGGCGAAAACGGTGAAGTCCTGCGCGATCAACTTGGCGACGATCGCACGGCCTATTCCCCGCGTTCCCCCGGTAACGATAGCGATATCAGTCATACATGACGCTCCCTCGGCAATGTATAGAATGTGAGGTTTTCAGGATAAAACCGATCTCTTTAGCCTCTGGAAGATCAAGCCCTGAAAACTGCAACTGCAAACAGGCGCCCGGCGTTATCGGCTTGATGAAAACCACACGCTTGACCCGTACCGCACTCTGCGACAGTAACTGTCTACAGCATGCCAGCACGAAGCCGACCGTGAACGCCCCTGGAACAATCGGATAGCCCGGAAAATGCTCATCAAAAATCGGCGCAACGGCATCCACTTCAACATGCACCGTAGTGTTTGAGTTGATCAATTCGAGGGCAGTATTGAAAACCTCATAGCGCACGGTTTCGCTCTCCTTGAGCCAAGTAAACTTCCGGGTACTTCTGGGTAAAAACAACTGCACACAGAATGGTGAAGTAAGACATCAGCAGATAAATCGGCCAGTCGTCCAAATCAATCAAACTTGCCAAGCCAAACCCAAAGTTAAGCGTGAATACCGCGTTCCACACCAACGTAATTTTTTTATTGATATGAATGAACGGCGGCGTATTCCAGAATTCCCGGGGTGTTTCCAACCTCGCATACTGCAACGTAAAGGGTTTACCGACGCAGTAGGACACCCACCCTGTAATAGCCAACAAGCCATAAATCAAAGGCTTGGTAAATGATAGACTGAAAAAACTGGGTTGAACATAAGAGACGCCGGCGATCAAAACAAAACCACACGCGACACTCCAGTCAATGACGAACTTATTTTTCAAGCTTTTATAACAAAGCGCCACCAGCACCAACAATGACAATAAAGCAGCTTCAACATAATTCCCGGTGCGCCACTCGAGAAAGTACGGAAACAGCAAGGGTGGAACAAGCAGATTAATCATCACGAAGTCATCCCACAACAGTAGAACGCATTAAGTGTCGGCACGCTGCTCATTCATGGGCCGCAGGGCCATGACCGTAACTGAGCACAACAGATCATTATGAGCCGCTGAGACGGCCGATGAATAAATCTGCACAGTTCCGCCCTGCTGCTCCCTGGAAACCTGTCCGAACAAATAACCGATTTGCCGAATGTCGGCCGTACTCAGTTGACGCAGGGATACCGGTAGAAAGCGCTCACTTGCGGCGCCTGCATCCACCGTCGCACGCACGCACCGCACCGCGAATTGATGACAAAGTTCTACAGTGACAAGGGTGGCGTCAAAGCGTGACAGAAACGTCGCCAGCAAATCCGGATCAAGCCGAACGCGAAAAAGCGGTCCGTGCCTTTCCAACTCTGGACACAGATCAAGGTAATTCATGCCAAGTACCCTCATCGCCTCATCAGGCTCTTTATTATTGAAAACTCAGGGACTCGTTCATTTCTTGTTTGCACAGGCAACGTCAACTTCGCTGTGACGGGAAAATGCATTCAGGATCGACAACATTTTCCACGCCCGGCCGCACAACAATCCAATGGTTAAACCCGAGGCAGCGCCTATCAGCAGTCGCATTGGCAAGGAGCCGGCAAATAGGGGGTCTGTCGCCTGTTGATAGCCGATAAAGTATTTAATCGCGAAAAAAAACATCGATAGCACCAGTAACTTGAATGACCCCGGTACCGAGATAGAATGACGAGCCTCACCCTCGGTAATACCGTGATAGTCAAACCACCGCATAGCGATCATCCCCCCCACGAACACGCCTGCTATCCAACTGCCCATCGACACCCAGGGTTGAGTGGCATAGTCCATGGCCATCAAGGACCAGGCTACGAATATCGCCGGGCTGAGCAACAGTGAGCGACGGGTTTCATTACTTTTGAAGCACGCCATTACACCGTAATAAAGCAGCAGAAAAAAAACGGCGTAAACCCACAGCGGTGTTTCGCGCAATATGACTAACATGGTATCCCTCAATCGTAGGATCGAACGCCGTAGATGGCACTGCTGATCGGGCAGCCTGAAAGGTGAGTGAGCAACTCCAACTGTTGTTGGCTGGGTAAACCTACCGGGCGATAAATAAACTGTTTCCAACCCTCGGTATCGCGCAACACAATTCGAAGTTGCGGCTTGCGGCAGGTATCAAGAATGCGCTGCAGGACGTTGGATCGTCCGGAAACCGTCATGGACAGCACAACGACATCGTATTCACCGTAATCAAAATCCGCGCCGTCAGCCTCGACCAGACTTAAGCGCTCACGGGGTATATCCAGTGCGCTGAATACTACGTCCAGCCCTTGCCGCGCTCGCACAATCGCCGTGGGGTCAATGTCAATTCCCGTGACGACAAACTCGGTTTTCTGCACATACAGCAAAATACTCAGCGGCATGGCGCCCACACCCACTTGGCACAGTTTTCCATGGTGGGAGTCGAGGCCAGTGAGTTCGCTGCTGACCATACGTTGATAAATGCGATAGAAAAACCGGCTGAGTGGACTGCTCTCAGTCAATAACGTGTTCCATTGATGACTCAGCGCCGACTCAAAAAGCTGCTCTATTTCCAGCACTTTGCGCTGGCAGTCTTCAATGCGGTATCGTTCAGCACGCTCTGAGTGTTCGTAAGGGGCGATACGTTGATAGCTGTTCAGCAAGATCAACAAATCCGAATACGCATGAAAAAGCTCATCCAGCCACCCCGCTTCTGTTGGGATGGCCAGCAACCTTTCGATACGCCGTCCTGGCTCAGCATCCATTCAGGCAACTCCAACGCGCGGGCGCTCATCACGCAGTGCTGGCAGTTTTTGTCGTGCGTTGAACTTAAATCGCTCGCGTCCCACGATGGATACCTCGGCGACGCCACGCCGCAGTGCTTCGCCAAATTTTGGAATCTGACTCAGCGCCGACTCCACTCGCGCCCGTAAGCCTTCATCCACTTCAATGTCCGGCAGGTCCAGAGCCACCTCCACGCGGTCCCGACCCTGTTCGGCCGGTTTGAGCGTGACCTGGCACCACGTTGCATCCACGTCTGCAACCGCAAGCTGTTGACGGACCTGGTCCAGGCGGATTTTATGTCCTCCCAGACTGAACTCCTCGCCCACCCTCTCGCCAATGGTCAAGTAGAACTCAGGGCTGGCGGGTTCAGAAAATAGCGCGCCATAGTCGCCTATTCTGTAGCGAATAAGCGGCACGACCGGCGCCCTCAGATCGGTCACCAATAACTCCCCTTGATCGCTGATTTCGACGAAAAACCAATCGGAGAGCAGCAGATGCTGGCCGGGGCCCATCTGTGGCGTGTTGATCGCGGCGAACCCCAACTCCGTTGCGCCATAAATGCTGTAAAAATGCGCGTCGGGCCATTGTTCACGGACAAACGTGCGCTTGGAGGCGTGAAAGGCTTCGCCAACAAACACCACTTTGCGAACCGGCAGCGACACGCCCGCCCGCAATGCCGCTTGCGCAACCTGCACAATGCCACTGGGAGATCCCACCAGCACATCGACGTGAAAGCGTTCCAGCAGATCGAGCAAGAGCGCATCGTTGGCCAAGGTATCCGGGCGGCCCACGGGGAGAATGGTCACCCCGATGCTTTCGAGCAAACGGCACATGCCCTCATAACTGTTTCCCAGGCCACCTGCTGTCAGCAGATTGGCAACGATGTCATCGGCACTGAAGACATGCTTGGCCATCGCGACACGCACTTGATAGGGATAGCTGTGTTCTGTGACGCCCTGCAAAAATTTATTCGCAAGAATGACAGGGCCGCTTGTCGTACCGGAGGTCGACACCACATAACAACCCTGCATTTTTCCCGCACCAAGCAACTGCCGTCCCGAGGCCGACAGTGCACTTTTATCCATGACGGGATAGGCGTCGACAAACCTCTGGTAATCCTCGACTGGCTCAAGCGCGCCAGGGTAACCATCACGCAGGTAACCCATGATCATTTGATTAAACTTATCAACTGGAAAATCTGTCCGGCGTTGGATTGTTTGCATCCTGCAACCCCTTATTAGGCGTCAATTCGGCGAAAGATCATTGAGGCTGCCAGTCCACCCATCCCAAACGAGTTCTTGAGACAGTATTCGATGTCGGCGCTCTGCGTCTGACCTATTATGTTGGCCTTGCACTGCGGGTCCGGGGTCTCAAGGTTGCGCGTCCCCGGAATGAAGCCTTCCCTCAAACCAATCAGGGTATTGAGTGTTTCCATGGCCCCTGCCGCGGCGATCATATGCCCGTGCAGTGATTTATTGGCGGTGACCGGCACTCGCTCCGATAACACTGAGCAAATAGCAGCTGACTCGTGCAGATCATTCAACACGGTTGAGGTGCCATGGGCATTGACCAACCCTATTTGACTGGGGTTGAGCCCGGCACTGGCCAGTGCCCGAATCATTGAAAGTTTCATCTCCCGGGATTCAGGATCGGGCTTCACAATATGGCTGGCGTTCATGCTCGCCCCATACCCGACGATTTCCATCAAAGGCACCGCGCCTCTCCTGAGCGCATGGGTGTAACTCTCCAATAAGAACAGCACCGCGCCCTCAGCCGGCACATAACCTGAACGGCGCGTATCAAAGGGACGCGACAAACCATCAAACGGTAATGAAGCGTCGGTGCAAATCACATCGACCGATTCGAGGCCGATATAGTGCTCGGGCGTTACTTTGGCGCTGGCACCGCCGACGATAGCGGCATCCACTCGCCCGCGAGCAACCTGTTCAAATCCCGTACCAATTGCCTGCAGTGAAGCCGCGCACAGCCCCAGGTGCACCATGCTCGGGCCATGGAATGGAATCTGCGCATGGACCTGACGCAATACCTGAGTTGAATCCAGGCGGGCAAAATCACTGATGCGATAGTGCTTTTCCATCATCTCGGCCATATTGGTAAATGCCTTGTCAGCGCCCCGCTGCAAGTCATAAACAAAATCAACGGTTTGATGGATATCCGGAACAGGTTCATCAACGCCCAGGAAACATCCAATACGCTGCGGCGAGAAATGACTCAGGTCCACACCGGGCCATGCCATTAATCCCTTAACCGCATTATTGATATACAGCTCGTCCCAGGAGCGACTGCGTTTTGATGTGGACACGCGCATGTTGCCAACCTCTGGCACGCCCGCGAAATGGCTTTTGAACGAAGCCGTATCGAACTTCTGTATTTCACGAATGCCGGATGTACCGTCACGCAATGCCGCAGTGACCGAATCATAGGTATTGCCCAGAGGCGTACAACAGCCCAAGGCGGTGATGACCACGCGTTCTCTCATGACGCGTCTCCCGATACGGGCCGGTCGATAGGCAGATGTTGCAACTTTTTGATTACGGCGCACGCACAGCCGATGCCGATCCCCATGCCATTGACCAGTAGTGTGCGGCCAACTTCAACGCTCTTGTCGGCCAACGCACAGGCAAGGTCCACAAGGCCACTGGTACTTCCCGCATAACCTGTATAGGGTTTGTAACGACGAATATCGACGTTCGGGAGGGCCTTGAACACCGCTGCATTCTCGACCTGACGCAGGTTAGGCGCGCCGTTGTCATACATCACAACCACTGGTTTTTCGCCGATCACTGCAGCAGGCAAGCCGCTGAGCAAGGCCTCCCAATCCGCCTGCTGTGAATGGATTTTCCCGTCGAAACGACTATGGACAGAGACAATCTGCGCAAGCGCGACATGACCGGAGCGTTGCAACAGGGCGGCATTTTCCAGCATCAATGCAACCGCGCCATGGGTAACGTTGACTTTATCGGTTTGCGACCGGTGCGGGTCCGACTCAATCAGACCCATCTTGCGGAACGCTTCAAAGTTATCAACTTTGATCATATCCCCGACTCCACACAATAAAGCGCCTCCCTGCGCCTCGTCCTCAAGTTTGAATAGCGCATGCTCCAATAGGGACAGCCCGCCCAGTGACATACTGCGCAAGGGATAACCCCCTCCGATAAATCCGAAGAACTTGGCAATGTGGTACAGGTTATTAGTCGGCAACTTTCGAAATAACCGAAGTGGATGAACGCTGCCGGCAACACGTCCTAACACCGCGTGTACATCAACTGCCGTCAGTTCCGGGCGCTTGATACGGTATTCGTAAAGAATTTCGTAAAAGTCCCGGACGGTTTCAGCGGTGGTATAGACATTAATAAGCGCACGCGCCTCTTCGCTAAAGGCAAGCTGTTGTTGCGCCATTGCACATGCGGCATCCGCGACTGTAAGGCTGTATATTGCTGCGTCGGATAATATTGCCCTGTCTTCACGGGCAATACCTTTTGCCATCTGCGCAGACAAAACCGCAGCCCCTTTGGACGCTGCTTCAGCGGTTACAAAAGCGGCCTCTTGCCGAGCGATATCGGCCAGGTCTAGCCCGGCCTGACGTACGGCGACTCCAGTCAAGTAAACACTAGCCATGAGCGAGTGCCTCTAGACGCCGGGAACAGAACTCCGGTGTCCAGAAACGACCAATCTTATTCGGCTCAACCACATCGCTATCCGCAACTTGCAGGATGTCGCGAGCCATCTCCCGCCCGCGGACGGTCCACTGACTGTCCACGCACAATGCTGGATCCGCCATCATTTTATGGAACGGCCACAAGTACTCTGGCTCCACATCGGGGTTGATCTGCGACTTGACTTCAAAGCAGAAGTCGATGAAATCAATCGACGTAAATCCGATTTGATCAAATGACTGGTCACTGGGAATTGACTCTGGACCATCCAGAAAAAGAATGTCTGCTGCGATCTCTTTTATTTTGACCAAGTACATATCAATCACACCCCTTCATCCATGTTTTTCTAAAACTTGAGCGGCAGAAAAGACAGTCGACTTTGTTGTTTTTATGATTGGATTCAATAAAGACTAATCAAATAGATATAACTCTGTCAAAATTTTTTACAAAGATTTTTTACAGCCCGACGAACGGCAGCCACTAATTAAACGACGATAAAATACGCAGCACTTGAATAGGGCTGAGTAATGCGAAATCTACGGCTTACTTAAAATTATCTTCTTCTAACAAGCTGGGATCAGTGTGTTTTATTACCGAGTCATTACAGGGATCCCATCCACCTCGACCTTTTGCACCTCGCTCTTCGCCAATAACGTATAGACGCACGGCAGGACAAATAACGTGAATAGCGTGCCAATCGACATCCCGGTGGCAATCACCATACCGATATCATACCGACTTACCGCTCCCGCACCGGTCGCAAGAATCAACGGCACCATGCCAAACACCATCGCCGCCGTGGTCATCAATACTGGCCGCAAGCGAATGGAAGCCGCCTCTTCTACCGCTTCACGGGCCGACAAGCCTTTGTCTTTACGCAACTGGTTGGCGAATTCGACGATCAGAATCCCGTGTTTGCTGATCAAACCGATCAACGTCACCAGCCCCACTTGGGTGTAGATGTTCAGGCTCGACCAGCCAAGGAACAAGGGAATCAGCGCTCCGCAAATCGACATCGGCACCGTCACCAGTATCACCAACGGATCACGGAAGCTCTCGAACTGCGCCGCCAACACTAGGAAAATAATGGCCAACGCCAAACCAAAGGTCATCCAAAGTGCGCTACCTTCTTGGACGAACTGCCGTGATTCGGCGCTGTAGTCAAATGCATACCCTGGCGGCGCTTCTTCGACGGCAATCTGCTTCACCGTCTCGATGGCCTCTGCCATTCCTACCAATGGAAAGCCCGAGATCAATGCCGAGTTGAGCTGCTGGAACTGGTTCAACTGCCGTGGTCGCGCCCGGTCGGTGATGCGGATCAACGTCGAAAGCGGCAACAATTCGCCATTGGTGTTTCTGACGTAGTAACTGTTCAGCCACTCGGGGTTGTCGCGGTAGGCCCTCTCGACCTGGGCTATCACTTTGTAGCTACGCCCTTCAAGGGTGAACCGGTTGATTTCCGCCTCGCCCAGCAATGTCGCCAGCGTACTGCCAAGATCCTGCATCGACACGCCCATCTGCGCCGCCTTGGCGCGATCGATGTCTATCACCACTTCCGGTTTATCGAACGCCAGGTCGATATCGACAAAAGCGAACTTGCCCGTCTCCATGGCGCGCGTCTTCACCCGATCGGCCACTTTCAGCAACGATTCATAATCGCTGGCGGTGTTGATGACGAAACCAAACGGCAAGCCTTCGCCAGTACCTGGAAGCGAAGGCAGGTTAAAGCCAAAAATTTGTAGACCGGGGATCTGCGCCAGTCGACCTTGCAGTTCGGGCAGGATCTGCATTTGGGTGCGGTTGCGCTCATTCCATGGTTTGAGCAGGAAGCCGCCAATCCCGGACTGCACGCCGTTATAGCCGTTGATCTGGAAAGACGAGTAGTACTCCGGGAAGGCTTTGAAGATATCGATGAATTCGTCGGTGTAAGTATTCAAGTAATTCAGGTTGGTCGGTTGAGGCGCACTGGACATCATGAAAATGATGCCTTGGTCTTCAGCCGGCGCCAGCTCCGACTTGGTGAATTTGAGGAACACTGGAATCAGGCACAACACAATCACGGCAAACACCAGTACCACTGGCCGTGTATTCAGAGTGCCATGCAGCAGCAGTTGATAACGCCGTTTGAGGCTTTCGAAAATACGGTCCAGTCGGTGGGCGAGCCCCGAACTGCTGGCCTCGGGACGAAGCAACAGAGCGCACATCATCGGCGAAAGTGTCAACGCGACAATGCCGGAAATCACCACCGCACCGGCCAGAGTCAAGGCGAATTCCTTGAACAGTGCACCGGTCAAACCATCCAGGAACCCAATTGGCGCATAGACCGCCGCCAAAGTGACGGTCATGGAAATCACCGGCAGGGCAATTTCCCGCGCGCCCTCAAGCGCCGCGTCCATCGGTCCCTTGCCGTCCTCGATATGTCGGTGAATATTTTCGACCACGACGATCGCATCGTCTACCACCAGACCGATCGCCAGGACCATCGCCAATAGAGTCAGCAGGTTGATCGAGTACCCCATCATCTGCATGAAGAACATTACGCCAATCATCGACAGCGGAATGGTGACCACCGGGATCACTACCGACCTTAGCGCCCCCAAAAACAGGAACACCACCACGATCACGATCAGCACAGCTTCAAACAGCGTCTTCACCACTTCATTGATCGACGCCTGGATAAATTGTGTGGCGTCATAGGCTATATCTACCTTGAGGCTGGGCGGCAGTTGAGTCTCCAGCTCAGGCATGAGCTTGCGTACTTCCTTGATCACGTCCAGCGGGTTGGCGCTCGGTGTCGCCTTGATGGCGATGTAAACCGAAGGTGTGCCACCAAAGGAGCTGATGGCGTTGTAGTTTTCCGCACCCATTTCCACCCGCGCCACATCCCCCAATAACACTCGGCTATCGCCATCGGTTTTCAGGGTGATGGCAGCAAAGGCTTCGGCGGTTTTCAGATCGGTACTGGCGTTAATACTGGTAACCACATATTCGCCTTTTACCTCACCGGCAGCCGAAAGGTAGTTGTATCGGCGTACCGCTGCGGTGACATCGTTGGCGCTCAAGCCGAACCCCGCAAGCTTCACCGGGTCGAGCCACAGGCGCATGGCAAATACCTGACTGCCGAGGATTTCGGCTTCGGCCATCCCAGGCAGCGTGGCGAGCTTGGGCTGGATTACCCGAGACAGGTAGTCGGTGATTTGCGAATTATTCAGTTGCCGGCTGGAAAAGCTGATGTACATGAGCGCCGAGGCGTCAGCGGCCTCCTTGCTCAGCACCGGGTCTTCGGCGTCCTGTGGCAGCTTGTTCTTGACCTCGTTAGCCTTGGCCAACAGTTCGGTAAACAGACGATCGCTGTTAGACCCGATGCGTGCGTAGATCGAAATCACCGAAAAATTCTGGCGGCTGACCGACGTCATATAGTCAATGCCCTCGGCACTGGCCAGGCTTTGCTGCAACGGTTGGGTGATATAGCCCTGAATGGTTTCGGCATTCGCACCTGGGTATGCGGTAGTGACTGTGATCAGTGCGTTCTCCATCTTCGGGAATTGCCGCAACGCCAGCTTGCTGTAAGCCTGAAACCCCAGCAGCATGATCAACAGACTGACCACCACGGCCAACACCGGGCGGCGAATGAAAACATCGGTGAACTTCATAGCGCACCTTCAGCGAGGGCTGGTTGGTCAGGCACTGCTGGCTGATTCTTGTCAGGGCTGATGGCGACAGGGGTACCGGTTTCCAGCTTGAGCTGGCCGGCGCTGACCACCTGATCACCATTTTTCAATCCGCGCGTTATCAGCACCAGACCGCCTCGCCGCTCGCCAGTTTCTACAAAACGCCGTTCGGCAATCAGGACGGGCTGGTTGTTGGCGTCTTTTTCCACGCTGCCGTCATCGGCTTTTTTCTGCGTGATGGCATATACCGAGTTGCCGTAAAGGGTGAACGTAATCGCGCTTTCCGGGAGCACAATCTCAACCTTCGGATCAGGCAGCAACACCCGCAGGCTGGCGAACATGCCGGGGAGCAGTTTGTTGTCAGGGTTGGCCAGGGTGGCGCGCACCAACAAATTGCGCGTGGTGTTCTCAACCTTTGGGTTGATGGCACTGATGGTGCCGGGAAAGGCTTGTTGCGGGTAGGCCGACACCTCGACCTGCACGCCTTGCCCGATTGCCACTTTAGGCACCGATTGTTCGGGAAGATAAAAGTCGACGTAGAGGCTGCTCAGGTCCTGCAAAGTGGCAATCACAGTGCCGCTGGCCAGGTAATCGCCGACATCGACCTGACGAATACCGATGACACCGCCGAACGGCGCTAAAATGTGCTTCTTAGCCAGGGACGCCTTGAGTTGATTGACGGTGGCCAGGTTCTTTTGCAATTGGGCCGAGAGTCGATCGAACTCACCTTTGGAGATGGCCCGATCACCGACCAATTGGCTGCCGCGTCCAAAATCCAGCTTTGCCAGGCCAAGATCGGCCTGGGCGGTTTCGAGCAGCGCCTGCTCTACCGCGCTATCGAGCTGAACCAGAGGTTGTCCGACCTTCACCGTTTGCCCTGATTCGAACTGCACGTCCTTGACGGTGCCGGCAATCTCCAGGCTCAGGTTTACGCCGCGCAGTGCCTTGAGCGAGCCCACCGCCGGCAATCGCTCCTGCCATTTCTGCTCCTGCGCCGTCACCACGGCCACACTGACTGGAGGGCGGGGTGTGGAAAAACCCTGTACTTGCTGATAGATGGAATAAGCCTTGTAGCTCGCCAGCATCAATACAACACACAGAGAAACACCCAACATGATCATCATGCGACGGCGCAGCATATTCCGATTCCTTGGAAAATTTGAACACCCGAAGTCAAAGCAACTTGCACATTACTCCAGGTAACAAAATGTTTCCAATAGCTAAAACCGACACGTCGGGACGTTGGATCACTAGACCCTCTACCTAGAGCCTCGCGCGAGATATTGAAATTTTCTATGCAGCGGATTCTTTCGTGATCGCGCCGGGTAAAAGTGGTTTTTTCGGGTATGTGCTTGCTGGCAATCGCCGAGTCCAACGTTTGGTTCAAAAACAGCTGAGATTATCCTGCCCAGAATTCGAACAGGCGTCCCACGTCTCCCTCAAGTAGACCCTCATGCTGCGCGTGCTCCACAGAGAGCCATAAGCGTGGCGTCCCGAGTGGCTGCTTATCGAGTTAGCTGGTTTACTCTGCCAAATCGGTAAGATGACCTTCGACGCGTATTCCGCCTCACTTTTGAATAGCATCTGACTGTGCATCGATGCTCTACCAACCATCTCCCTGATGAAGGCTAGCGAGAACTAGTTGGGAATGAAGATCTGCTTTAACATATTTGCCAATTGCTCAGAGGCAATCAAAGCATCAAGGGAATCAAGCGCAGCAACGGGGTCAGGCCTGACCGTGACCTTCGCGCGGATCTTCTCGATGTCCAGGCATTCACTGAACCGGTCAACGATCACCTTGTTCATTTGGCCTTTCCTATGAAGCGCTCGTAATCTGCTGCATCACGCTGCGCTGACGCGTTTTTCGCAGGTCGTCCCGTTCTCCTATCTCCAGCATGCCAGTCCTCTCCGGTTTCCTGTTTGAACCGGTCCTTAAAATACTGCTGTACAGCAGGAATTTCATCATAAAGGGCAGCATCTCCTTTACGTCGCATTTGATCATACAACTGCAAGTCGCGAAGCGAGATGTCGACGGTCCCCTCCAGAGTTCGTTGAGAACTTACGAAATCCAATTCATAAAGCCTACCGCATACCTCGATCCAAATATGGCGGACGCACATTATTAAGGTGTATGCAGTGGTTTTTATCACGCCATCTTTTGCAACTCGATCGAATACCCCTGTGGCGACAAGCTCCGCAGATCTATATTTGCGACCGTAAAAATACACAGCGTCATTTCGAATTGCCGCCGGGCGCACAGCGAGAAACTCTCGAATCGCAGTGTGGAACTGCATACTGTCCGCAGAGTTTCGACCTCGTTGATCCCAGTAGTTGAAAATTGCGAGGGGGGTGGGCTTGACTCCAGCGAGGACCAGCTCGTCGTCCAAGCGACCGCTGGCATCAGACGCATGGTTGTCCATAAGGACTTGGAGGATCTCCCGCTTAGCCATGTGTACGAAATTAAGCCGACTATGTACGAAGGTAGGCTGATCCAGCGTCTTCTTGTCTCGTGGATGAGATGCCTCAACGGTGGCCTTGGACTGCCCTGAAAATACAGGGGTGGTTTCAAAGGTACCCAGCCAGTTGATCGCCGATTCCACGTCGAAGTTCGCTCCCGGTCCGCGATCAAATATGAGCCCGCGTGAAAGGCCCTCACTTGGCCATTCGTCGGGCCCGACAGTCAGCCCAAATAACTCCGCGAATTTGACTTTATCGGCAGCCATTGAGAACAGGCACATTTTGTACGCATCCATAGTCTCCTTGCCTTCAGCAAAGCCGATCCCGATCACGAGTCCTGAAAGGCAACAAACTCCTCGAACGACACAAAAACTATCAACCGCGCTCCCTTCCGAAATGCCCGAGAGCTTTTCAGATATGTAGTAGCCATCAAACTCTACACGTTGGTTTACGTTAAGTAGGCGGTCAGCAAAGCTTCCCTGGGAGCCGGTATTGGCGCGGGTTTTGTGCTCACCTCTGACGGCAATAGAGCGTTGTCTTGGGCTAAATCGATGATCTATTTGAGTTCTGACTTGAGAGCGTGTAGGAAACGGCCCGTTACTAGGATGGATGAACTCAATTTTGCCATTCCTTTTTACGGCGTTGCAGCCGAACTTCTTTGTTACGATTTCACGGTATATGTCGTTAGCTGTTTTATTCGGAGCCCTGAACTCGACATATCCTTCAATTATTTTTTCCTTCATTTCCGCGTCTGCCCGAAAGCCCCAATGCTTGCCCTTTGACGAAGGGCGTCCCAGCCTGCGGACGTATGAGGGATCATCACGATTCCAACCTCCAATACGATGAAGGGGAGGCATCAAAGTCCATTTATTGCGGCCAAAAACGATGTATGTGTAGAACCAGAGCCGCAAGCGCGAAGTGTTCTGGATAGGCTTCAAGGCCTTGGCGTGAGCGTTAATGATGTTGTCCGGATTATCGCTTGCCAGAATCTCGCCTAGCCGGAGGACGAGTTCAGAAATGGCTGCGAAACGCCGGTTGACCTTCTGGTCGTAACTCTCATTAGTTGAAATACGCAGCACCTCTCGCTGAGCTACGGAGAGTCCATTGACCGGCTCAAGCCAGGGGGGGATTTTATCCGCCGGGCCGTCCTCCAAAATCAAGCCGGCTTCAAGCGCTTCCTCGAATTCAAACCTCGTTAAAGTGATCAGATGCGATCTGATCTTACGACCGTCGTCGCAGAAATTGATCAGTCGCACCCGATTGGTGCTCCCATCGCTGTGAAGGAAGTGATAGGTCTTGCCTTTCTCCAGGTAACAAAAACCCTCGGGAGCAATAAGCCTGGCACCAGCCATCATGATTCTTTCTCCTGAAAGAGGGTCCCGTAGACCTTCAGGAGATCACCGTCATCTGTCGATAAAGGATGATCAATCAGGATTGGCTTGAAGAAATTGATGGGAAGCCTGCGCTCCCAGATGTCCTGGTAGATTTTTGAAATGAATTGATCACGTCGGCCCCAACGTTCTGCATATTTGATCGCCAGATAGGCAACGGGCTCACCGACGCTAACAGCTTCTCGAACAGCATCACTGAAGTCATCCAGCAGGCTGCGTTCGAGCGTCAGTGGGACCTGGTGGGTGGTAAACAGTAAATCCAAATTAGCAATCACTGTGGGAGGGAGCTCTTCCAAAGACACTTGCACGGTCCGTATACCCGCGCTGGCGTAGTACATCTTTTCCAGCTTGGCTCGAAGAAATGCATGATCCCGATCCTTCTTCTGCTGCACCGGAGTCTTCGGGCTCGACAGCCTGCGTTCACCAAATGCGTCTTTACGATCTTTTACTGTCCAGTTGACGGCATATGGAATGCCTTCCGCTCCTTTCAAATACAGCAACAGGTCGCCCTGATAAGGAAACGGAATTTTCGTCCGACGGCCGTCGGGCAAATCGACAGCGATTTCGTAATGCTTGAACCCAATCTCTTTTGCGACCTCGACCGTCCCTCTCACCGAAGGCAGAAAAATGCCTTTCGTTAATGGGTGACCGCGCAATGGATTGCCGGATTTCAACGGCCATAGCATTTTTTGCTCGTGCAGATCGAACAAATCGGGATGGGAAAGTGCCAATTGGGTGAACACTTTCTCAGGGGTGGATAGCGCATGCACCTCGCGACCGAGCACGCGGCTATTGAGTCTGCAGATACGCGATCCCTTCGGAGCTTCGCGTGGCTTAGCTAGGGTCGAGGGGATGTACGTGTCACCCCAGTCAAAGCTGCTTTGGCGACTGAGGATTAATTTAATTCGTTCTTCCGGCGTCATATACGCATTCCATTTTCCGGGTGTTACGTCATCACATCGCTTGGGGATAAAACTCTTAAGCTCATGAAAACCCATGTATTACGGGCTCGAACAAAGGTCGGTTCTGTGGATAACACCAACTTTCCTGTGGACGAACGATACCGTGCGAGACTTGACGTCTCGCAGGCGGGAATAGAGAATGGAAAGGTCAGCGGTCTAACCTGACTTATCCACAGGGGCCCAAGTTGGCGCTTGGGTCCCCTGTCTCTTAGTTTCTCGATTAATATTATAGATACGCGATAAGTATTCCTTTGTCGGATGCTAGTATTACTTCCGCGGTTAGCGGGGAGTGCAATTTTAGTACGAGCTTCATTCAAAGAATTGACGAAGCATCGAAACCAAAAAACGAATTATGGTAACGCCTGAAATTGTTGCATGACAATAAAAAGAATCATTATGTAACGCGTGTGGTGCTGCATTCCTTATGCTAAGCATGGACGGTTAATTCCATGTAATCACGATTGTAAAACCGCGCTCACCGCACCTATAGCGTGCAATGGAATTAAAAGAGTCGGGTTTTATCTCTCATCGTGATTTATGGGGATCCAGTAACCTCGCCTATTCTAAAGCCCCATCCGACTGATAGCTCTTTAGGTCATGACTCGGCCAGACCCGATTTTGCGGTGGCTTGATGATGAGACATTTTTCAGCCTCTGCAGCCGCCAACACCAATTTCTGGGTCACCTGGACACTTCCAGCACGTTAGAGTGGCTGTTCGGTTCATCCCCGCGTTCTATCAGCCATGACTTTCCCAGTAACCTCAGCTCGCTAGACCTTCGGGTGACAGGCCTTTGGGGGGATTCCACATCGATTATCTATGAGCACACTATTCTCCCTCTGCTGATCCCGTTTCAGTGCAAAGATCGAATCAACAACGCTGTTCTAGCGATGAAAAGCCCATCAATTGGATCAATGAAGTACAGTCTCGGCCTTGTGACCGGGCGATTCGGTGCCGAGCATCCTTTGAAGGCTTGCACGTCTTGCATGCGAGAGGATCGTCTAACCCTTGGGGTCGCTTATTGGCACCTTACGCACCAATATCCAGGCGTAGTGTTGTGCCCCGTTCATGAAGTGCTTTTAAAGGATTGCGTCGAGAATCGGCAGTGGTCGGGGCGGTTTAAATGGATCCTTCCGAGCGAAGAGCTGTTTGAGTCGGACTCGCTACGCTATCCTAGCGACGTAGCTAAAAATGCTCTTATAAAGATGAGTGAAGCAGTACTCGACGTTGTGTCTGTTGGTAAATCAAGGTGCTTCGACCCGGATATAGTCCAAAACGTGTACAAGGATGCGCTCGATCTACTTGGAACAAGCTTCGATATGCGAGGCAGCATGGCAACCTCGTTCGCCGAATACGCATCGCTTATTCAACCATATTCGCCATATACCTCCCTTCCAACTACGCCGTCAAAAGCGTCGGCTTTTATCGCACAAATGACGCGCAAAGCCCGTGGCAGATGCCATCCCCTAAAGCATTTGGTGCTGATCACTTGGCTATTTGGCCGGCTTGAGATCTTTATCGATCAATACGACATGTACAGTACAGCTAATTCATTAACTAAACCTAGCAAACTTTATTTCGCGGAAGAGGATCAACAGACTACTACCGATGAGATAAAAATTTCAGTTACTCGTAGGCCTAAAAAATTAAAACCTGAGTTACGTGCTGCAATCTTGGAAAGCCTGAAAAAAGGAGAAACAAAAGATAAAATTTGTTCTGAATTCAAAGTTTCAGTTAGCACCGTTAATCGACTTCTATCTTCAGATCGATTAGTAAAATCGTCAAGAAAAGAGAAGCAGTTAAGGGAAAATCTACGCACTTATCGTGCACAATGGGACCGTGCGATCAAAGAAAGCAACCAAATGTCGACAAACGACTTACGATCAAGCATGCCTAATTTATATGCTTGGCTCTATCGAAATGATCGTGATTGGTTGCTAGAGCGTAATTCAGAATTGCCATGCGGACGGCTGGGAAATTACTCATCCATCGACTGGGACAAGCGTGATGTATCACTCCAAGATCTGATACTTTCGAGGATGCATCAGGCGTATGGCGAATTCGGCCAACTGAGATTATCTAAAGCTGCGCTCTTCAACCTAGTTCCAAGTTTGTCCCGATCACTAGAAAAACGCACCCATTACCCTAAAACTCGATTTCTTCTTAGAGCACTATTACAACAGAAGGAGTGACGGACGTCTCACCAGATTACGGAACTATCCGGAATCTTATCGCGGCCTAGCGCTATTAGGGACCTACTAAACGCTTAACAAAATAATTAGAACCCTATCCGTACACTTTTCTGGGTTGGATACTCGGAATAGCTGGGTGTGGTGGATCAGCCCATCTTGGAGTCCGTTGGACTCCGTTATCTTTTACATCGCTAAAGGAACAGCATGGATAGGCTATCGAGATGCTCTTTCTAATCGAATCACCACGCCCAAACTCAAGAGAAAGAGGTGATGGATATGGGCAATACCAGTTGCCAACCCCAAGCGAATAGTTTTCGTCCACATAATTGGCTGACTCATGACCTCCGGCCCTGTACGTGGACCATAACGATGTTATATCTCGTATTTGATCGCAAAGGTCAATTACATCCGCGACAAAATCCTGAAGACTATCATAGAGCATAGTTACAGAGTTGATAATACTGTCGAAATCGACACGTTCAAAATAGAATGCAATATTACTTTCCGCATGCTCTTTCACCAGAGCCAGCTGATTACTTATAGTTCGTGACAGGCTATATAACTCTTCTTGGTTAAATGCATTCAAAAGTATCTCTGACGAATTTGAAAAAAACCTAACCTCCAGTGCTTCTAAAGCTGGTATTAATGATATGTGAAATCGGTATTTGTAAATTTCATCGACTAACCGTGAGCGCTTTAGCTCTGCAAGATCGTTGTTCACTCTTGAGGGGCTTTCGCTGAGATACTTTCCGCAACACCCCTCCCACATAACATTTCGACTGTGCCCGTGAGAGGTAAATGGCCTATCGCAGGCAGGACATACGGACTCTAAAATGACGTTATGAATTGCACATACGCCAACAGATTCTAGGGAAGGCCTGCGCCAATATGAGAAACCAATTTTTTTGAAATCAGACTTCACGCATTCAGGACAGAAGGTCAATCGATTCGGAAAGGCAGGGTCGACATCTGCGAATTCGGCAATATATTTACTGCCGGAATAGGCCATGTCCTGGGAGTTTTTGAACACCGAGAGCAACGGTTGATAGGTGTGGTTATGCAAAACGCGGTTGAAACCAGAGCATCCATGCCAGCCCAGTAATGACGCAACGTTTCTAACGTTTTCGCTGGTGAGGCTTTTAGACGTATACCATTTTGGAGACCAGCCTTCGCCAAAAATAAAGATATTGCGTTCTATAAAGGAGCGTATTGTTTCATCTCGCTGAATGCGTAGAAGCATTGTTAGAAGTCACTTTTATTTTATGCGCCAATTCGAAGAGCGTGAGGTATATACGAGCTCAAGGCCGAAGGGTCAACAACGGCCTCGATATGATCCGATTCAATTACGTCGCGGCCTAAAATTGCCAATGATGCTGCATCAGGTGTTCCAGCTTGCGACGTGATGTCAAAGAGAGGAAGCGGCCGCATGGGACCGTTTTAATTCACATGCGACCGTTTTAATTCTCAAAAGCCAGAGGTTTCATCACCTGTGGATAACTATTCCACCGTCACTGACTTCGCCAAATTGCGCGGCTGGTCAACGTCGGTGCCCTTGAGCACGGCCACGTAGTAAGACAGTAGTTGCAGCGGGATGGTGTAGAGGATTGGCGACAGGATGTCGTGGATGTGCGGCATCTGCACCACGTGAGTCCCTTCGCCATTGCTCATGCCGGCTTTTTCGTCGGCGAAGACGATCAGTTGACCGCCACGGGCGCGGACTTCCTGAAGGTTCGACTTCAACTTTTCCAGCAATTCGTTGTTCGGCGCCACGGTGACCACCGGCATGTCGTTATCCACAAGCGCTAACGGGCCGTGTTTCAGTTCGCCCGCCGGGTAGGCTTCGGCGTGGATATAGGAGATTTCCTTGAGTTTCAGAGCACCTTCCATCGCCACTGGGTACTGCGTGCCCCTGCCCAGGAACAGCGTGTGGTGCTTGTCGGCGAACAGCTCGGCGATTTTTTCCACAGTGCTGTCCATAGCCAACGCTTCACCCAGACGGGTTGGCAGACGACGCAATTCTTCGACCAGGGTGGCTTCAACGCCTTTGGCCAACGTACCGCGAACCTGGCCAAGGGACAGGGTCAGCAGCAACAGGCCCACCAACTGCGTGGTGAAAGCTTTGGTGGAGGCCACGCCAATTTCGCGACCGGCCTGAGTCAGTAAGGTCAGGTCGGACTCACGTACCAGAGAGCTGATGCCGACGTTGCAGATCGCCAGGCTGGCCAGAAAACCGAGTTCCTTGGCATTGCGCAGGGCGGCCAGGGTGTCAGCGGTTTCACCGGACTGGGAAATCGTCACAAATAGGGTGTCGGGCTGCACCACCACTTTGCGGTAACGGAATTCGCTGGCGACTTCGACCTGGCAAGGAATGCCGGCCAGTTCTTCCAGCCAGTAGCGGGCGACCATACCGGCGTGATAACTGGTGCCGCAGGCGACGATTTGTACGTTGCGCACTTTGGCGAATAGCTCGGCAGCCTGTGGGCCGAAGGCTTGTACCAGCACCTGGTTCGGACTCAGGCGACCTTCAAGGGTGCGCTGCACCACGCTCGGTTGTTCGTGAATTTCCTTAAGCATGAAGTGGCGAAATGCGCCCTTGTCGGCGGCTTCGGCGCCATCGCGATACTGCACCGCTTCACGCTCGACGGCTTTGCCGTTGACATCCCAAACCTGGACGCTGTCGCGGCGAATTTCGGCAATATCGCCTTCTTCCATGTACATAAAGCGGTCTGTGACCTGACGCAAAGCCAGCTGGTCGGATGCGAGGAAGTTTTCCCCCAGGCCTAGACCAATCACCAGTGGGCTGCCGCTGCGGGCGGCGACCAGACGGTCCGGCTGGTCGGCGCTGATAACGGCTAGACCGTATGCACCGTGCAGCTCTTTGACTGTTGCCTTGAGTGCCACAGTCAGGTCACGCAGATCCTTGAGCTTATGGGCCAGCAGGTGCGCGATGACTTCGGTGTCGGTGTCCGACGTAAACACGTACCCCTGCGCCTTCAACTGTTCACGCAGGGCTTCGTGGTTCTCGATGATACCGTTGTGTACAACAGCCAGATTCTGCCCGGAAAAATGCGGGTGAGCGTTGCGCTCGCAAGGAGCACCATGGGTGGCCCAGCGGGTGTGGGCAATGCCCAATCGACCGATCAGCGGCTCGCTGGCCAGGGCTTGTTCCAACTCACTGACTTTGCCCGGACGACGCACCCGATCAAGGATCCCGTCGTTGGTGAAAACCGCCACACCGGCGCTGTCATAGCCGCGGTATTCCAGGCGCTTGAGGCCCTCGACCAAAATCGCGGTGATGTTACGTTCTGCAACTGCGCCAACAATTCCACACATGCTATTTCTCCTGACTGACAACCGCGCAAATCAAGTTGATACCGCGGGCCTGAATCTGATCCCGTGCCTCCAGCGGCAGGCGATCATCGGTAATAAGGGTATGGACACTGCTCCAGGGCAGTTCCAGGTTAGGGATCTTGCGGCCAATCTTGTCGGCCTCCACCATCACGATCACTTCCCGGGCGACGTCGGCCATAACTCGGCTCAAACCCAGTAATTCGTTGAACGTGGTCGTACCACGCATCAGATCGATGCCATCGGCACCGATGAACAATTGGTCAAAGTCGTAAGAGCGTAGTACCTGCTCCGCGACCTGCCCCTGGAAGGATTCGGAGTGCGGGTCCCAAGTGCCGCCGGTCATCAGCAACACTGGCTCGTGCTCGAGTTCGCTCAAGGCATTGGCCACATGCAGGGAATTAGTCATCACCACCAAACCGGGCTGCTGACCCAGCTCCGCGATCATCGCCGCCGTGGTGCTGCCGCTGTCGATAATAATCCGTGCATGCTCGCGAATCCGCGTCACCGCAGCGCGGGCGATTGCCTGCTTGTATTTGGAAACCGGTTGCCCGATGTCAGCCACCAACTCCTGAGGCATGGTGATTGCGCCTCCGTAGCGACGCAACAACAGTCCGTTGCTTTCCAGGGCTGCCAAATCCTTGCGAATCGTCACTTCCGAAGTTTCGAAGCGTTTGGCCAGGGCGTCCACAGTGACCTCCCCCAACTCGTTGAGCAAGGCGAGGATGTTGTGACGACGTTGGGGTGTATTGCGCTTCGACATAGGCTGATAAGTTTCGATTCGAAAGATAACGGAAGCAATCAAAACCTATCAGCGAAACTTCGTCAAGCGTGCAGCTGAAAAAAAGCGCTGTGGATAACTTAGTTTTTCTTAAGCTTCACTGGCCGCTTCCAGCCATCAATGTTCTTCTGTCGCGCTCGGCCTACGGCTAACTGCGCGTTATCCACATTTTGAGTAATGGTCGAACCGGCCGCCGTGGTCGCCCCGGTAGAGATATCCACAGGCGCTACCAACGAATTGTTAGAGCCAATAAACACGTCTTCACCCAGCACAGTTTTCCACTTATTGGCGCCGTCGTAGTTGCAGGTAATGGTCCCCGCACCGATGTTGGTCCGCGCACCGATCTCGGCATCGCCCAAATAACTCAGGTGGCCCGCTTTCGCGTCCTCGCCCAAGTGCGCGTTTTTTAATTCAACAAAGTTGCCCACATGTGCTCTTGCTTCCAGCACGGTGCCTGGACGCAGACGGGCAAACGGACCGGCGTCGCTGCCCTCGCCCATAATCGCGCCCTCGATGTGACTGTTGGCTTTGACCACTGCACCTTTGCGCAGGGTGCTGTCCTTGATCACACAGTTCGGGCCAATGATCACGTCGTCTTCGATGACTACGTTGCCTTCGAGGATCACGTTAATGTCGATCAGCACATCACGACCGACGGTCACTTCACCGCGCACATCAAAACGGGCCGGGTCACGCAGAGTCACACCCTGAGCCATCAAACGCCGTCCGGCGCGCAGCTGGTAATGGCGCTCAAGCTCCGAGAGTTGCTTGCGATCGTTGGCGCCCTGCACTTCCATGGCGTCATGGGGTTGTTCGGTGGCCACCACCAGACCATCGCTGACCGCCATTGCAATCACATCGGTCAGGTAATACTCACCCTGGGCATTGTTGTTGGAGAGACGGCTCATCCAGTCACCCAGACGTTCGAAAGGCAGCGCCAGAATGCCGGTGTTGCCTTCGGTGATCCTGCGTTCGGCGTCGTTGGCGTCTTTCTGTTCGACGATGGCAGTCACGTTGCCTGCCGAATCCCGAACGATTCGGCCGTAACCGGTCGGGTCATCCAATTCAACCGTGAGCAAGCCCAGTTGCTGCGGCGCCACCTGCTTGAGCAAGCGTTGCAGAGTCTCGACTTCGATCAGCGGCACATCACCATAAAGAATCAAAACGGTGTCAGCCGTAATGAACGGCACGGCCTGGGCAACGGCGTGACCCGTACCGAGCTGTTTATCCTGGCGCACGAAATTCAGGTCATCCGCAGCCAGACGCTCACGCACCGCGTCAGCACCATGGCCAATCACCACGTGAATGCGCTGTGGATCAAGTTGCCGGGCACTGTGGATAACATGGCCAAGCATCGAGTTCCCGGCAATCGGGTGCAGAACCTTTGGCAACGCCGAACGCATGCGAGTGCCTTGGCCGGCAGCGAGGATAACGATTTCAAGAGACATGACTGGCTACCAATCCTGGGTGGTCAGCAATTGCGACCAGGTTATGAAAGTCGGAAAAGAAAAAAGGGTAGCCGAGGCTACCCTTTTTAATCAATCGCACAATAAGTCGATGACGGATTAACCGCCGTACTTCTTGCGTATCTGCTGGACGGTGCGCAGCTGAGCTGTCGCCTCGGCCAGACGTGCGGCAGCAGAACCGTAATCGAATTCTGCACCACGTTCATGCAAGGCCTTCTCGGCAGCCTGAACGGCTTGCTGAGCGGAGGCTTCATCCAGGTCGGCAGCACGTTGCACAGTGTCGGCAAGAACCTTGACCATGTTCGGCTGAACCTCGAGGAAACCGCCGGAGATGTAAAACACCTCGGCTTCCCCGCCCTGCTTGATCAAGCGGATCGGACCCGGCTTGAGATTAGTGATCAGCGGCGCGTGACCCAGAGCGATACCAAGATCACCCAGAGCACCGTGCGCAATCACCATCTCGACCAGACCGGAGAAGATTTCACCTTCCGCGCTGACGATATCGCAATGGACTGTCATAGCCATCTGATTGCCTCAACCTAAATTAGCGCCCGTTGCCGGGCGCCGGGATTACAGTTTCTTGGCTTTCTCGATCGCTTCTTCGATGCCGCCGACCATGTAGAACGCTTGTTCTGGCAGGTGGTCGTAGTCACCGTTGAGGATGCCTTTGAAGCCAGCAATGGTGTCTTTCAGGGAAACGTATTTACCCGAAGCACCGGTGAAGACTTCAGCCACGAAGAACGGCTGCGACAAGAAACGCTGGATCTTACGAGCACGGTTTACCAACTGCTTGTCGGATTCCGACAGCTCGTCCATACCCAGGATCGCAATGATGTCCTTCAGTTCTTTGTAACGCTGCAGAACATACTGAACGCCGCGAGCGGTGTCGTAGTGGTCCTGACCGATCACGTTCGGGTCCAACTGACGCGAAGTAGAGTCGAGTGGATCGACCGCTGGGTAGATACCCAGGGAGGCGATGTCACGAGACAGAACGACGGTGGCGTCCAAGTGGGCAAACGTGGTCGCTGGCGACGGGTCAGTCAAGTCATCCGCAGGTACGTATACCGCTTGGATCGAAGTGATCGAACCGTTCTTGGTCGAAGTGATGCGCTCTTGCAGAGTACCCATCTCTTCGGCCAGGGTCGGCTGGTAACCTACTGCCGAAGGCATACGGCCCAGCAGTGCGGATACTTCAGTACCGGCCAGGGTGTAACGATAGATGTTGTCGACGAACAGCAGAACGTCGTTACCTTCGTCACGGAACTTCTCGGCCATGGTCAGGCCGGTCAGTGCTACGCGCAGACGGTTACCCGGCGGCTCGTTCATCTGACCGTAAACCAGTGCCACTTTGTCCAGAACGTTGGAATCCTTCATCTCGTGGTAGAAGTCGTTACCCTCACGAGTACGCTCACCCACACCGGCGAACACGGAATAACCGCTGTGCTCGATGGCGATGTTACGGATCAGTTCCATCATGTTTACGGTTTTGCCTACACCGGCACCACCGAACAGACCGACTTTACCGCCTTTGGCGAACGGGCAAACCAGGTCGATAACCTTAATACCGGTTTCCAGCAGGTCGTTGCCGCCTGCTTGTTCCGCGAACGTTGGCGCAGGACGGTGAATGCCCCAGCGCTCTTCGGTTTCGATCGGGCCAGCTTCGTCGATTGGGTTGCCCAGAACGTCCATGATCCGGCCCAGGGTCGCTTTACCGACCGGTACCGAGATGGCCGCACCAGAATCGGTGACTTCCAGACCGCGCTTCAAGCCCTCGGTGGAACCCATCGCAATGGTACGAACCACGCCGTCGCCCAGCTGCTGCTGAACTTCCAGCGTGGTGCCGGCATCGCTTTGTACTTTCAACGCGTTGTAGATGCTCGGTACGCTGTCGCGTGGAAATTCCACGTCGATAACGGCGCCGATGATTTGAACGATACGTCCGCTACTCATAGCTGGATCCTCTGAATATTTGAACCGTTAAACCGCGGCAGCGCCGCCGACGATTTCCGAGATCTCTTGGGTGATCGCAGCCTGACGCGCCTTGTTGTAGATCAGCTGCAAATCGCTGATCAAATCACCGGCGTTGTCGGTAGCGTTCTTCATCGCGATCATCCGCGCAGCTTGTTCAGCCGCGTTGTTCTCGACCACCGCCTGGTAAACCTGCGACTCCACGTAACGAACCATCAAGCCGTCAAGCAGCTCTTTGGCGTCCGGTTCGTAGAGATAGTCCCAGTGGTGCTTGAGTTCTTGATCCGGGGTTGCCACCAATGGAATCAACTGCTCCACGGTAGGCTGTTGCGTCATGGTGTTGATGAACTTGTTGGATACAACGCTCAGACGGTCGATACGACCATCGAGGTGGGCATCCAGCATCACCTTGACGCTGCCGATCAAGTCATTGATCGACGGCTCTTCACCCAGGTGGCTGATAGCTGCTACGACGTTACCGCCGAAGTTGCGGAAGAAAGCCGCACCCTTGCTACCAACAACACACAGATCGATCTCGACGCCGTTTTCACGGTTTACCGCCATGTCCTTGACCAGGGCCTTGAACAGGTTGGTGTTCAAGCCACCACACAGACCACGGTCACTGCTCACCACAACGTAACCAACGCGCTTGATAGCGCGGTCGATCATGAATGGGTGGCGATATTCCGGGTTAGCGTTGGCCAAATGACCAATAACCTGGCGGATGCGCTCCGCGTAAGGACGGCTAGCAGCCATGCGCATTTGTGCCTTGCGCATTTTACTGACCGCCACTTTTTCCATGGCGCTGGTAATCTTTTGCGTGCTTTTGATGCTCGCAATCTTACTGCGAATCTCTTTTGCGCCTGCCATGTAACACCTATCAGGTTAGCAAGCGGGAGCCTTGCGGCTCCCGCTGCGGCTTACCAGGTTTGGGTGGCCTTGAACTTCTCGATACCGGCTTTCATGCCAGAGTCGATTTCGTCATTGAAGTCACCCTTCACGTTGATCTTCGCCATCAAATCGGCGTGATCGCGGTTGAAGAAAGCAATCAGCGCTTGTTCGAAGCTGCCGATCTTGGCGATTTCAACGTCAGTCAGGAACCCACGCTCAGCGGCATACAGCGACAGCGCCATGTCAGCAATCGACATTGGTGCGTATTGCTTCTGCTTCATCAGCTCAGTAACGCGCTGACCATGCTCAAGTTGCTTACGGGTCGCTTCGTCCAGGTCAGAAGCGAACTGGGCGAATGCCGCCAGTTCACGGTACTGAGCCAGAGCGGTACGGATACCACCGGAGAGCTTCTTGATGATCTTGGTCTGCGCGGCACCACCCACACGGGATACCGAAACACCGGCGTTCACTGCAGGACGGATCCCGGAGTTGAACATGGCCGATTCCAGGAAGATCTGACCGTCGGTGATGGAAATCACGTTGGTCGGAACGAACGCGGAAACGTCGCCAGCCTGGGTTTCGATGATCGGCAGTGCGGTCAGGGAGCCGGTTTTGCCGGTCACTGCGCCGTTGGTGAACTTCTCTACGTACTCTTCCGAAACGCGGGATGCGCGCTCCAGCAGACGGGAGTGGAGATAGAACACGTCGCCTGGGTAAGCTTCACGGCCTGGTGGACGGCGCAGCAGCAGGGAAATCTGGCGGTAAGCCACTGCTTGCTTGGAAAGATCGTCATAAACGATCAGCGCGTCTTCACCGCGGTCGCGGAAGAATTCACCCATGGTGCAACCGGAGTACGGTGCCAGGAATTGCAGTGCTGCAGATTCCGAAGCGCTCGCTGCCACGACGATGGTGTTAGCCAGTGCGCCGTTTTCTTCCAGCTTGCGAACAACGTTGGCGATGGTCGATTGTTTCTGACCGATTGCTACGTAGACGCAGAAAATGCCGCTGTCTTTCTGATTGATGATCGCGTCGATCGCCAGAGCGGTTTTACCGATCTGACGGTCACCGATGATCAGCTCACGCTGGCCACGGCCGACAGGAATCATGGCATCGACAGCCTTGTAGCCAGTCTGTACAGGCTGGTCTACCGACTTACGCCAGATCACGCCTGGAGCAACTTTCTCGACCGCATCGGTCAAGGTGTTGTTCAACGGACCTTTGCCGTCAACCGGATTACCCAGTGCGTCGACTACGCGACCCAGCAGTTCCTTACCTACCGGAACTTCGAGGATGCGGCCAGTACACTTGGCGCTCATGCCTTCAGCCAGAGACTGATAGGAGCCTAATACAACGGCGCCTACAGAGTCTTGCTCAAGGTTAAGCGCCATACCGAAGACGCCGCCCGGAAACTCGATCATCTCGCCGTACATAACGTCGGCCAGACCGTGAATCCGCACGATGCCGTCAGATACGCTGACGACAGTGCCTTCGTTACGGGCTTGGGAGGTCACATCGAGCTTGTCGATGCGGCCCTTGATAATTTCACTTATTTCGGAAGGATTGAGTTGCTGCATTGCTCTGCTGCCCCTTCAAACTCAAGATTTCAATGCTTCGGCAAGGTTCGCGAGTTTGCCGCGAATCGAGCCATCGATTACCAGGTCGCCGGCGCGGATGATGACACCACCAATAAGGGTGGCATCCTCCGCAGCGTGCAGTCGCACTTCCCGGCCGAGCCGTGCACTGAGAACCTTGGCGAGTTTGTCTTGCTGTTCTTGGTTCAATGCAAAAGCACTGGTGACATCCACATCTACCGATTTCTCTTGTTCAGCCTTGTACAGGTCAAACAGAGCGGCAATCTCCGGCAAAAGCGGGAGACGGTCGTTTTCAGCAACGACGTGGATGAAATTCTGTGCCTTGACATCAAACTTGTCGCCACACACGTCAATAAACGTGGTGGCCTTGTCTGCGCTCGTCAGTCGCGGGGCCTTGAGCACGCGCTGCATGGTGTCGTCTTGCGACACTGCTGCAGCCAGGCCGAGCATGGCTGACCAAGAGGCCAGTTGCTGGTGGGCCTGGGCGTGCTCGAAGGCTGCCTTAGCGTAAGGTCGGGCCAACGTGGTCAATTCTGCCATGATCGCCCTCGCTTAAATTTCAGCAGCCAGTTTGTTTACCAGCTCCGCGTGCGCGTTTTGATCGATTGTGGAACCCAGGATCTTCTCGGCGCCAGAGACTGCCAGGCTACCCAATTGGGCACGCAGCGCGTCTTTGACACTGTTAAGTTCCTGCTCGATCTCGGCCTGAGCCTGAACCTTCACACGGTCAGCGTCGATACGGGCTTTTTCAACAGCCTCTTCAACAATCTGGTTACCGCGTTTCTTGGCTTGCTCAATGATTTCGGCTGCCTGAGCTTTTGCTTCGCGCAGTTGTTGACCCGCTTTATCTTGGGCCAATTCCAGGTCGCGAGCTGCTCGGGCGGCAGCGTCCAGTCCATCCGCGATCTTCTTCTGACGTTCGTGCAAAGCCGCGATGACCGGAGGCCACACGAACTTCATGCAAAACAGTACAAAAATGAAGAACGCAACGGACTGGCCAATCAGGGTTGCATTAATGTTCACGCCAACACCTCGCTCGTTCGTTGCACATCACACCAATCACTCGAAGGTTCGAGTGATTAGCCAGCGAGTTGACCAACGAATGGGTTCGCGAAGGTGAAGAACAAAGCGATACCAACACCGATCATGGTTACGGCGTCGAGCAGACCGGCAACGATGAACATTTTGACTTGCAGCATTGGAACCATTTCTGGCTGACGCGCTGCGCCTTCCAGGAACTTGCCGCCCAACAGGCCGAAACCAATTGCGGTACCCAGTGCGCCCAGGCCGATCAACAGTGCAACAGCGATAGCGGTTAGACCAACTACAGTTTCCATCTTTCCTCCCGACTTTTACGTCGTATGGTTTAGGTTTTTTAGATTTTAAAGCGGTAAAACAAATCGTTTCATAGCCCTGATCGGGCCCCCTCTCGTTTGACCGAGAGGGACATCAGACTAGTCGAGACTGGCCTTAATGGTTCTCTTCGTGCGCCATCGACAAGTAAACGATGGTCAGCATCATGAAGATAAACGCCTGCAGGGTGATGATGAGGATGTGGAACACCGCCCACGCCCACTGCAGAACAACGCCCAGGCCGCTAAGCCAGAGCAGACCACTGCCGAACATCACAGCAATCAGAATGAAGACCAGCTCGCCAGCGTACATGTTGCCGAACAGACGCAGTGCCAGCGAAATAGGCTTGGCGATCAGCGTCACGAACTCCAGCAGGAAGTTCACCGGTATCAGCAGCGCCTGAAGGAAAATATTCTTGCTGCCAAACGGGTGCAGGGTCAGTTCGCCGATGAAGCCGCCGATGCCCTTGACCTTGATGCTGTAGAAAATGATCAGCGCGAACACCGACAGGGCCATGCCCATGGTAGCGTTCGGGTCAGTGGTCGACACGGCACGGAATGGGATGTGCGCATCACCCGTGATCAGCATGACCAATTGAGGAATCCAGTCGACCGGTACCAGGTCGACAGCGTTCATCAGGAAGACCCAGACGAAGATGGTCAGTGCCAACGGTGCAATCACCGGGCTACGGCCATGGAAGCTGTCTTTCACGCTGCCATCGACGAATTCGACCAATACTTCAACGAAGTTCTGCAAAGCACCCGGTTGGCCGGAAGTCGCCTTCTTTGCCGCCATGCGGAAAATCAGAACGAAGATCAGACCCAACGCGACCGACCAGCCGAGAGTATCGACGTGGAAAGCCCAGAAACCCATTTCTTTGGCTTCTGCTGCGGTGTGAGCAAAGCCCCATCCGCCATTAGGTAGATGCCCGAAGGTCAGGTTCTGCAAGTGGTGCTGGATATAGCCCGAAGCGGTTGTTTCTGCCATGGTTGCCTCAAACGCCCTAAGGTCTCGAAAGTCTTGTTCTCATCAGCAGGGGCGAAAACCAGCTGACCAGTTGGGTCAACACGAAGACGCCGAATACAGCCAGCGGCGCCAATGGCTTCACACCTGCAAAGGTCAGTGCAAACAGCACTGCCGTCAAAATCAGTTTCCCTGCCTCGCCGGCATAAAAAGACCGGACGATAGCCTGGGCCGCTCGGGCGCCGGAAAACCGAAATGCCCTGTGAGCGAAATAAACATTAGGCAGCAAGGCTATCAGGCCTCCGCAAAGTCCTGAGTACCCGGCAACGACTCCATGCCATTGCCAAAGCGCCAAAGCAGCAATGAGCAAAACGACAAATTGAGCCATTAACACCGGAAAAACTGCCAGGCGATGGAACGGCAAGCGGTTTGGCATGCGGGTTTCCATCACTTTTACTCCCCAATGGTCGGCTGCCAGAATTCAATAACTTGGCATAATTTGTGCCGACAAAATGCGCGCAGAGTATAGGGGCGGTTCAGCCCCTATTCAACTGTCAGGTAGTGATTTCCGACTGCGCGCTACATATGGAAATGTTTCAACGAATGTGTGCAAGCACGCCTTGGAGCTCGTCGAGGGAGTTGTAACCAATCACCAACTGACCTTTGCCCTTCTTTCCGTGGCGGATCTGCACCGCAGAGCCTAGGCGCTCAGCCAGGCGCTGCTCAAGGCGAGCGATATCCGGGTCTGTTTTTACCGGCTCAGCAGGCTCCTGTTTGCCACTCAACCACTGGCGAACCAGTGCTTCCGTCTGGCGCACTGTCAGCCCCCGTGCGACAACATGTCGCGCCCCTTCAACCTGTTGATTTTCCGGCAAACCCAGCAAAGCGCGCGCATGACCCATCTCCAGGTCACCGTGGGACAGCATGGTTTTGATAACTTCCGGCAACGCGATCAGGCGCAATAGGTTGGCGACTGTAACGCGGGACTTACCCACCGCGTCGGCGACTTGTTGCTGGGTCAGCTGAAATTCCTGCTGCAAACGCTGCAAGGCGACCGCTTCTTCGATCGGATTGAGGTCTTCACGCTGGATGTTCTCGATCAGCGCCATGGCAATGGCCGTTTCATCCGGCACATCGCGGACCATCGCGGGGATCGTTTCCTGGCCTGCCTGCTGGCTAGCGCGCCAGCGGCGTTCGCCGGCGATGATTTCAAAGCGACCGCTGCCGATCGGACGAACCACGATCGGCTGCATCACACCCTGGGCCCTGATCGACTGCGCCAGTTCTTCCAGCGCCTGAGGGTCCATGTCCCGACGCGGCTGATATTTGCCTCGCTGGATCAGGTCCAGAGGCAGGTGTTGCAACTCGCGCTGATCGGCTTGCACCGCTTGCTCTTCCAGCGAGCTGACAGTCGGACCACTCAGCAGTGCATCCAGTCCACGTCCTAGACCTCGTTTCTTGACGGCCATGGGGATTCCTTAAGTTGCCTGAGCGGCGGCGGTGCGTGAGTTTTTGCGTTGACGACGAACCATCTCGCCCGCCAATGCCAGATAGGCAATCGCGCCTCGCGATGACTTGTCGTATGCCAACGCCGGCATGCCGTAGCTTGGCGCTTCAGCCAGGCGAATGTTGCGCGGAATCACGGTGTCGTAGAGCTGCTCGCCAAAGTGTTCCTTGAGCTGCGCCGAGACATCGTTCATCAGGCTCAGGCGCGGGTCGTACATGGTCCGCAACAGGCCTTCGACTTTCAGGTTCGGGTTCAACAGTTCGGCGATGCGCTTGATGTTATCCACAAGGTCGCTCAAGCCTTCGAGCGCAAAGTACTCGCACTGCATGGGGATAATTACCCCATCGGCAGCCACCAACGCGTTCAGCGTCAGCATCGACAGGGACGGCGGGCAGTCGATCAGAATGTAATCGTAGTTTTCACGGATCGGCGCCAACGCACTGCGCAGACGGCTTTCCTTCATCTGCATTTCCAGCAGCACCACTTCAGCCGCGGTCAAATCGCGGTTGGCCGGCAGCAGCTGGTAGCCCCCGTGCTCGGAATAATGCATAGCCTGGGCCAGATCGCACTCGCCGATCAACAGGTCGTAGACCGAGTTTTCGAGGCCATGTTTATCCACACCGCTACCCATGGTGGCGTTGCCCTGTGGATCAAGATCGATCAACAGCACCCGACGCTTGGTAGCGACCAGGGAAGCTGCGAGGTTGATGCAGGTGGTGGTCTTGCCCACACCACCCTTTTGGTTCGCTATCGCGAATACCTTAGCCATTCTTGCTTGTGTTCCCAATCATGCCGTGCGGCGCAGTATCAGCAGATGGCGTTGGCCTTGGCAACCGGGTACGGCCAAGGCGTGTTCGCTATCGAGGTGGAAGTCTGTCGGCAATGCTACCAGCTCATCGGCGGGATGAACGCCCTTCATTGCGAGCCAACGTGTATCGGCATCACCAAGGTGGCGAGTCCAGTTACTGAAGTTCTCCATGCTGCTGAACGCCCGGGAGACGATCCCGTTGAATGGCTGCTCAGGCTGGAACGTTTCAACACGGCTGTGGATAACTTGAAGGTTATCCAGTTTGAGTTCGAGTTTGACCTGGGTCAGGAACCGGGTTTTCTTGCCGTTGCTGTCCAGGCAAGTCACTTGGGACTCTGGAAACAGGATGGCCAACGGAATACCCGGCATGCCGCCGCCACTGCCAACGTCCAGCCAGCGACCATTTTCGACAAAAGACATCACACTCAAACTGTCGAGCAAATGCCGAGAAACCATTTCGTCCGGATCACGCACGGCGGTCAGGTTGTAGGCCTTGTTCCATTTGATCAACAGGGCCAGATAACCCAGTAGCAACGCATGCTGGGTTTCTGTCAGGGAGACACCGAGTTGGCGAGCGCCTGTGGATAACTCTTCGGCATGTTGCGAGGTGACCAACGAACTCAAGCGCTTTGCTCCAACTGACGGCCCGCGCCGCGTTTTTTCAAATGAATCATCAACAGCGAAATGGCTGCAGGAGTTACGCCGGGGATACGCGACGCTTGGCCCAGGGTTTCTGGACGGGTTGCACCGAGCTTGCCCTGAATCTCTTTGGAGAGACCGGAGATGTTCGTGTAATCGATATCCACAGGCAGTTTTGTATCTTCGCTGGCCCGCAAGCGTGCAATTTCATCTTGCTGCCGATCGATGTAGCCCGCGTATTTGGTCTTGATTTCGACTTGTTCGGCGACCTGCGGATCTTCTGCGCCACTACCGGTGACAGAGATCAGGCCAGCGTAGTCGATTTCCGGACGGCTCAGCAGGTTGAGCAAATTGTATTCGTGGGTCAGCGGTGTACCGAACTTCTCGGAAATGGCATCGCCCTGCTCGGTGCCGGGGCGAACCCAGGTACTTTTCAGACGCTGCTCTTCCAGTTCGATGCTTTCGCGTTTGGTGCAAAAGGCTGCCCAACGCGCGTCATTCACCAGTCCAAGTTCGCGACCTTTTTCGGTCAGGCGCAAGTCCGCGTTGTCTTCACGCAGGATCAGGCGATATTCGGCGCGTGACGTGAACATCCGGTACGGCTCTTGAGTGCCAAGGGTAATCAGGTCGTCGACCAATACCCCGATGTACGCTTCATCGCGGCGCGGGCACCAGGCATCTTTGCCTTGGGCGAGCAATGCCGCGTTAGCTCCGGCCAGCAAACCCTGGGCCCCGGCTTCTTCGTAACCGGTGGTGCCGTTAATTTGCCCGGCAAAGAACAGACCGCCGATGACTTTGGTTTCGAGGCTGTATTTCAGGTCACGCGGGTCGAAATAGTCGTACTCAATGGCGTAGCCCGGACGCACGATATGCGCGTTTTCCATGCCGCGAATCGATTGCACAATTTGCAATTGCACATCGAACGGCAGAGAGGTGGATATGCCATTCGGGTACAGCTCGTGAGTGGTCAAACCTTCCGGCTCGATGAAGACCTGATGGCTGTCCTTGTCGGCAAAGCGGTGAATTTTGTCTTCGATCGAGGGGCAATAACGCGGGCCAATACCTTCAATTACGCCGGAATACATCGGCGAACGATCAAGGTTGGCGGCAATGATTTCGTGGGTCCGGGCGTTGGTATGGGTAATCCAGCAACTGACCTGTTTCGGATGTTGTTCTTTGGAGCCCATGAACGACATCACTGGAATCGGCGTATCACCTGCTTGCTCGGTCATGAGCGAGAAATCCACAGTGCGCCCGTCGATGCGCGGTGGCGTACCGGTTTTCAGGCGACCGACACGCAGCGGCAATTCACGCAAACGATGAGCCAAGGCAATCGATGGCGGATCGCCGGCGCGACCGCCGGAGTAGTTTTGCATCCCAATGTGGATAAGTCCGCCAAGGAAGGTGCCGGTGGTCAACACCACAGAATCGGCGAAGAAACGCAGACCCATTTGGGTGACAACACCACGCACGCGTTCCTGCTCAACGATCAAGTCGTCAGCGGCTTGTTGAAATATCCACAGGTTCGGCTGGTTTTCCAAGGTTTCGCGCACAGCAGCTTTGTACAGAAGACGGTCAGCCTGGGCGCGAGTAGCCCGCACGGCTGGGCCTTTACGGCTGTTCAACACGCGAAACTGAATACCACCCTTATCGGTAGCCATCGCCATCGCGCCGCCAAGGGCATCGATTTCCTTGACCAGATGGCTTTTGCCGATCCCACCAATGGCAGGGTTGCAACTCATGGCACCGAGGGTTTCCACGTTATGCGTCAGCAACAGGGTTTTTGCCCCCATGCGTGCTGACGCCAGTGCTGCCTCGGTACCGGCATGACCGCCGCCGATGACGATCACTTCAAAACGGGAAGGGAAATCCACCACGCACCTCGTGCCTGCTTCTGTCAGGTAATTCAGGAATAGTTTGAGCCCAGGTTTTTGGACCGGGTCGGCAAGTATAGGGACTTAGCCCTTCCTAAAGAACCCTTTGCACAAAATTTAACCAGCTGTGGAGAAGTCGCGGTTATAGAAATTAAAAAGAAAGAAATTTATTAAATCTTTGTTTTTATGTTTATTTTTACTGAGCATACTTTCTGTGGATAGATCTCTATAAGCCTTTATATTCAGTATGTACAGAGATTCAAAACCCTGTGGTCATGTACCCATAAGGGCCTTGGATAACCGCTTTAAGCCTGTGGATGAAAGCCATGGTTATCCACAGGGGTGGTTATCTTCAGTTTTTAGGCCCTGTTATCAACTGACCTTAGTGGTAGTTATTCACAGGGCTTAATCCACAAAAAAGTGGTGAAACGTTAGATTCCAGGCACAGAAAGTCCGCTCAAGCAGACAGAATCTGATCAGCACTGCGGGGAAATGACAGAAAGAGAGGGAACAGACAGGCGCAAATGGCCCGTCTGCCAAACAGCGGAGGGATTATTTACCGATGCAAAAGCTGGAAAAAATGCGACCCAACAAGTCATCGGAACTGAACGCACCGGTAATTTCACCCAACGCGTGCTGAGCTTGCCGCAAATCTTCAGCCAGCAGCTCACCTGCACCTGCCAGGGTCAACTGAGCCCGTCCATGCTCAAGCGATGCGCTGGCATGCCGCAGTGCGTCCAAGTGACGCCGGCGAGCACTGAAGCTGCTCTCTGACGTCTGCTCGTAACCCATGCAGGTCTTGAGGTGTTCACGCAGCAACTCAAGGCCCTCGCCTGCCGATTTGGCACTCAGGCTGATGGTGACATGGCCATCGGCGCTGACTTCCAGGGCAATCGGTTCGCCCGTGAGGTCAGCCTTGTTACGGATGAGCGTCACCTTGGCCGGGTCTGGTCGGGTTTCGAGGAATTCCGGCCACAACGCAAACGGATCAAGCGCTTCCGGTGCGGTGGCATCGACCACCAACAACACCCGATCCGCTTCACCGATGGCTTTCAATGCTCGCTCAACGCCGATTTTTTCCACCTGGTCGTCGGTATCACGCAGACCTGCGGTGTCGACCACGTGCAACGGCATGCCGTCGATGTGGATATGTTCGCGAAGAATGTCACGGGTAGTGCCCGCAATCTCGGTAACGATTGCGGCTTCACGACCGGCCAGAGCATTCAGCAGACTGGACTTGCCGGCATTCGGCCGGCCAGCAATCACAACGTTCATCCCGTCCCGCAACAAGGCACCCTGCCCGGCTTCACGAAGGACTGTGGATAATTCCTCACGGACCTTGTCGAGCATACTCAACACGTGGCCATCGGCGAGGAAGTCGATTTCTTCTTCGGGGAAGTCGATGGCGGCTTCAACGTAGATACGCAAGCCGATCAATTGCTCGGTGAGGTTATGCACACGTTGGGAAAAGGCACCTTGCAAGGAACGCAGGGCATTGCGTGCAGCCTGTGCAGAACTGGCCTCGATCAAATCGGCAATTGCCTCGGCTTGGGCGAGGTCGAGTTTGTCGTTGAGGAAGGCGCGCTCGCTGAATTCACCCGGCCGGGCCAAGCGGCAGCCGAGTTCCAGGCAACGCTTGAGCAGCATATCCAGCACGATCGGGCCGCCGTGGCCCTGGAGTTCCAGTACATCTTCGCCAGTGAACGAGTTCGGTCCCGGGAAATACAGAGCGATGCCTTCGTCCAGCACCTCTTCGTTTTCACTGAGGAACGGGCCGTAATGCGCATACCGCGGTTTGAGTTCGCGACCGCTGATAGCTTTGGCCGCCACACTCGCCAGCGGCCCGGAAATGCGGACGATGCCGACACCGCCTCGACCTTGAGCGGTCGCGACGGCGGCGATAGTTTCACGAGGAACGCTCATAAACCGGTATCCAGACAAAAGTGACAGATAGCAAAACGCCCCACTAGGGGGCGTTTTGAGTGGTTATCCACAGTGTAAATCAAGCGGCTGCTTTGGCAGCCCGTTCGATTTTACGTGTGATGTACCACTGTTGGCTGATCGACAGGCAGTTGTTCACTACCCAATACAGCACCAGACCGGCCGGGAACCAAAGGAAGAAGAAGGTGAAGATGATTGGCATCAGCTTCATCACCTTAGCCTGCATCGGATCCGGTGGAGTCGGGTTCAAACGCTGCTGGATGAACATGGTTGCGCCCATGATGATCGGCAGAATGAAGAACGGATCCTTGATCGACAGGTCAGTTATCCACAGCATGAAAGGCGCTTGGCGCATCTCAACGCTTTCCAGCAGAACCCAGTACAGAGAAAGGAAAACCGGCATCTGCACCAGGATTGGCAGGCAGCCACCCAGTGGATTGATCTTCTCTTTCTTGTACAACTCCATCATCGCCTGCGACATTTTCTGCCGGTCGTCGCCATGTTGCTCTTTCAGCGCCGCCAGTTTCGGTGCCACTGCACGCATGCGCGCCATGGATTTGTAGCTGGCAGCCGACAGCGGGAAGAAAATCCCTTTGATCAGCATCGTCAGGAAGATGATCGAGAAGCCCCAGTTGCCGACGATCGCGTGGATGTGTTGCAGCAGCCAGAAGATTGGCTGGGCAATGAACCACAGAATGCCGTAATCGACGGTCAATTCCAGACCTGGGGACAACTCTTTCAGCACTGCCTGGCTTTTCGGGCCAGCGTACAAAACAGCGCTGACTTCAGCTTTAGCACCCGGCGCAACAGTCAACGCTGGCGCCGTGTAGCCGATGATGTAGTTACCTTTGCTGTCTTTGCGGGTCTGGACGAGATTGTTTTCGCCCTTAGCCGGAATCCAGGCCGTCACGAAGTAGTGTTGCAACCAGGCAACCCAACCACCGTTGACGTTTTCTTTCAACTGGCCCTTGTCCATGTCCTTCATGGACACTTTCTTGTACGGCTCGTTACTTGTCCACAGGGCTGCGCCCAGGTAAGTAGCGGTGCCGGTAGCCGTGCTGGAAGAAGGATCGGAACTGGCGTCACGCTTCAATTGCGCGAACATTGCACCCGACCAAGGCTTGGCGCTTTCGTTATCGATCAGGTAGGAAACGGTTACGTCATACAGGCCACGTTTCACGGAGAAACGCTTGATGTAGTTGATACCGTCCTTGCTGAACTTCAGGTCCACGACCAATTGGTCCTGACCGTCCGCCAGTTGGTAGATCTTCTTCTCCGAGGAGTAAACCGGACGACCGGCAGGACTTGCGTCCGGACCGTCGGTGCCGATGAGACCGCTCTGAGCCAGATAAGTCCGCTCGTTGCCGTTATCGAACAGCTGGAATGGAATTTCCGGATGGTCCTGGCGACGTGGATACAGCGGCAACGTCAACTGGGCAACATCACCACCTTGTGGATCGATGGCCAGGTTGAGCACATCCGTTTTGATCTGGATGAGGTCTTTGCTTACAGCTACCGGAGTTTCAGTAGGTGCAGTGGCACTGGTATCGCTTGCAGCGCGTGGAATGTCGTCACTGACAGAAGCATTATTGCCAGTCGCCGTGTCCGGTATGCCCGGTGCGGTAGTACTGGAAGCAACATTCTGAGTCGGCAGGGCAGCCTGGCCATAGTCCTGGTTCCATTTAAGAACCATAACGTAGGTCACGATTGCCAGGGCGACGATCAGGATCGTGCGTTTGATATCCATGATTACTCGGCCATCGAAGAAGAACGGGAGGTAGGGATAGGTGGAACCGGGTCATAACCACCGGGATTCCACGGATGACAGCGACCTAAACGACGAAAGGCCAGCCAGCCACCGCGCAGAAGGCCATGATTTTCTATGGCTTCATACGCGTAGCAGGAACAACTGGGGTAGAAACGACAGTGGCTGGCCATCAAAGGACTGATGGCATAGCGATAAAACTGGATCGGAACGAGTGCCAGTTTACGCATCTGGACTGTCTACCCCTACAGTTTCGGTTTTGACTGCTGGTACCGGCGTGCTGCGTGCCAGACGTTTCCAGAGTTTGCCGAAATGCTGAATCAATTCGGGGTTTTCTACGTCGCCCAAACCTTTGCGCGCGACGATAACGATGTCCCATCCCACCAGTGAATCCTGGTGCAGGCGAAACGATTCGCGCATCAGACGTTTGAGGCGATTGCGCTCGACTGAGAGCTTTACGCTCTTTTTCCCGATAACCAGCCCGAGACGGGGGTGATCGAGATCGTTGTTGCGCGCAAGGAGCAGGAGATTTTTCCCCGGAACCTTGCCGGTAGGGGAGTCAAAGACTGCCTTGAAATGCCGGGGGGTAAGCAAACGCTTTTCCCGACTGAAGTCCTGACTCACCTCCAGTGCCGGATTATCAAACTGCCAGACGCGCACGACCTTTGGCGCGACGACGCGACAGGACGGCACGACCGTTCTTGGTAGCCATGCGAGCACGGAAACCGTGAGTACGAGCGCGTTTGATAGTGCTTGGTTGGAAAGTACGTTTCATTGTCGTGTTACCTGGTTCGTCCACAACGGGCCGGAATGGCCCCCGTTTTAAGAGACCGGGGATTCTAGAGAAAGCAAGCCTCTAGGTCAATTTCCAACCAGCGTTTCCTTATAAATAGATATCCAGACGTTTTCTCATCTGACAGACCTTGGCTAGATATAGATATAAAGAAGGAATTATTTAAAGCTTTTCTGTAAAGCTTATAAAAACTAGGGCCATGGTTATCTGTGGATAACCACCTCTAGGGCATATAGATCAATGTGTACAGAGGATGACAACTACAGTGGAAAACGGTGGTAAGCCTGTGCTGTGCTGTCGGATAAGCTGTGCATGGAACAGCTAGTTATCCACAGGCTGGTTATCCACCGAGTTTTGTCCCTACTTGTCCAGTGCCCTCAGGGGCGGTTATCCACAGAGCTTATACACATACCACTGGTCGCCTTTTTGATGCTTAACGCCTTGATAATTCATGGTCTGTGCGCAACCTGCATGTGGATAAGTGGGCGTCTGGTCGCTACAATGGCCGCTTGTTTTTGCCTCACCGGCTTTCAACTTAGGGGATATCCGTGTCAGTGGAACTTTGGCAGCAGTGCGTAGAGCTTTTGCGCGATGAGCTGCCTGCCCAACAATTCAACACTTGGATCCGTCCACTACAGGTCGAAGCCGACGGCGACGAGCTGCGTGTTTACGCACCGAATCGTTTTGTTCTCGACTGGGTCAACGAAAAATACCTGGGCCGTGTCCTTGAACTGCTGGATGAGCACGGCAATGGCACTGCGCCTGCGCTTTCTCTATTAATAGGCAGCAAACGCAGTTCGGCACCGCGAGCAGCGCCTAATGCTCCGTTGGCGGCTGCCGCGTCCCAGGCTCAGGCCGCAGCCATTCCAGCCAACGCCTCAGCCCCGGCAGTCACAACAACCAAACGCGCGACGCAAAAAGTTGCTCACGTCAGTGAGGAGCCTTCTCGCGACAGCTTCGACCCGATGGCGGGCGCCAGTTCGCAACAGGCCCCGGTCCGCGCCGAACAGCGCACGGTGCAGGTTGAAGGCGCGCTCAAGCACACCAGTTACCTGAACCGCACGTTCACCTTCGAGAACTTCGTCGAGGGTAAGTCCAACCAGCTGGCCAGGGCTGCGGCTTGGCAAGTGGCGGATAACCCGAAGCACGGCTACAACCCGCTCTTCCTTTATGGCGGCGTTGGCTTGGGTAAAACCCACTTGATGCACGCAGTGGGTAACCACCTATTAAAGAAGAACCCGAATGCCAAGGTTGTGTACCTGCATTCCGAGCGTTTTGTGGCTGATATGGTCAAGGCGCTGCAACTGAACGCGATCAATGAGTTCAAGCGCTTCTACCGTTCGGTGGATGCGCTGCTCATCGATGACATTCAGTTCTTCGCGCGCAAGGAACGTTCTCAGGAAGAGTTTTTCCACACATTCAACGCTTTGCTTGAGGGTGGTCAGCAGGTCATTCTTACCAGTGACCGCTATCCCAAAGAAATCGAAGGCCTTGAAGAACGCCTCAAGTCCCGCTTTGGTTGGGGGCTGACAGTCGCAGTCGAGCCTCCGGAGCTGGAAACACGTGTGGCGATCCTGATGAAGAAGGCCGATCAGGCCAAGGTCGATCTGCCCCACGATGCCGCGTTCTTCATTGCCCAGCGTATTCGCTCCAACGTCCGTGAGCTGGAAGGTGCGCTTAAACGCGTCATTGCCCACTCGCACTTCATGGGCCGCGATATCACCATCGAGTTGATTCGTGAATCCCTGAAAGACTTGTTGGCGTTGCAAGACAAGCTGGTCTCTGTGGATAACATTCAGCGGACTGTCGCTGAGTATTACAAGATCAAGATATCTGACTTGCTGTCCAAGCGTCGTTCACGCTCGGTCGCACGTCCGCGTCAGGTCGCCATGGCGCTGTCCAAAGAGTTGACCAACCACAGCCTGCCGGAAATTGGTGATGTGTTTGGCGGCCGCGACCACACCACTGTTTTGCACGCCTGCCGCAAGATCAACGAACTTAAGGAATCCGACGCGGACATCCGCGAGGACTACAAGAACCTGCTGCGTACACTGACCACTTGATGAAATCCAGCGCAGCTATTAAGGCAAGGGACTAGACCATGCATTTCACCATTCAACGCGAAGCCCTGTTGAAACCCCTGCAACTGGTCGCCGGCGTCGTCGAGCGCCGACAGACCTTGCCGGTGCTCTCCAACGTGCTGTTGGTTGTCGAAGGCCAGCAGTTGTCGCTGACCGGTACCGACCTGGAAGTCGAACTGGTCGGTCGTGTGCAACTTGAAGAGCCAGCTGATCCAGGCTCTATCACTGTGCCAGCGCGCAAGCTGATGGATATCTGCAAGAGCCTGCCGAACGATGCGCTGATCGACATTAAGGTCGATGAGCAAAAGCTGGTAGTGAAGGCAGGTCGTAGCCGCTTCACGTTGTCGACGTTACCGGCCAATGATTTTCCAACGGTGGAAGAAGGTCCGGGTTCGCTGACTTGCAGCCTGGAGCAAAGCAAACTGCGTCGTCTTATCGAACGCACCAGCTTCGCCATGGCCCAACAGGACGTCCGTTACTACCTGAACGGCATGCTGCTGGAAGTTTCCGAAGGCATCATCCGCGCTGTAGCCACCGACGGTCACCGTCTGGCCATGTGCTCGATGAAAGCCGATATCGGGCAACCGGATCGTCATCAAGTTATCGTGCCGCGCAAGGGTATCCTTGAGCTGGCGCGTCTGCTGACCGAGCCGGACGGCCAGGTCAGCATCGTCCTGGGTCAGCACCACATCCGTGCGACCACTGGCGAATTTACCTTCACCTCGAAACTGGTAGACGGCAAATTCCCGGACTACGAGCGTGTTCTGCCTAAAGGTGGCGACAAGCTGGTGCTCGGCGACCGCCAAGCGTTGCGTGAAGCATTTAGCCGTACCGCGATTCTGTCCAACGAGAAGTACCGTGGTATTCGTTTGCAACTGGCCAATGGTCAGTTGAAGATCCAGGCGAACAACCCTGAGCAGGAAGAAGCGGAAGAAGAAGTTGGTGTCGAGTACAACGGCGGCAATCTGGAAATCGGATTTAACGTTAGCTACCTGCTCGACGTATTGGGCGTGATGACCACCGAGCAGGTTCGCCTGATCCTGTCCGATTCCAACAGCAGCGCGCTGGTGCAGGAATCGGACAACGATGACTCGGCCTACGTCGTTATGCCGATGCGTCTGTAATCATGCTTAGCGCAAGCTAGATGTCCTTAAGTCGCGTGTCAGTCACCGCGGTGCGTAATTTGCACCCGGTGACCTTCTCCCCCTCTCCCAGAATCAACATTCTTTACGGCGCCAACGGCAGCGGCAAAACCAGTGTTCTGGAAGCCATTCACCTGCTGGGGCTTGCCCGTTCGTTTCGTAGCACCCGTCTATTACCGGTGATTCAGTACGAGCAATTGGCATGCACAGTATTTGGCCAGGTTGAGTTGGCAGCCGGTGCGCACAGCGCTTTGGGCATCTCGCGGGACCGTCAAGGTGAGTTTCAGATTCGTATCGACGGGCAAAACGCCCGTAGTGCTGCGCAGTTGGCTGAGATTCTGCCACTTCAATTAATCAATCCGGACAGCTTTCGTCTGCTTGAAGGTGCGCCGAAGATCCGCCGTCAGTTTCTTGATTGGGGTGTGTTCCACGTGGAACCGCGCTTCATGTCCACTTGGCAGCGGTTGCAGAAGGCCCTGCGTCAGAGAAACTCTTGGCTGCGGCATGGTACACTTGACGCCGTTTCGCAAGCGGTTTGGGACAGGGAACTGTGCCAGGCCAGCGCAGAAATTGATGAATACCGCCGCGCTTACATCAAAGCCTTGAAACCAGTCTTTGAGCAGACCTTGAGCGAACTGGTTGAACTCGAGGGCTTAACGCTCAGCTACTACCGAGGGTGGGACAAAGACCGCGAGTTGAGTGCTGTACTCGCCGGTTCCCTTCAGCGGGATCAGCAAATGGGCCATACCCAAGCCGGACCACAACGGGCTGATTTGCGTCTTAGATTGGGCGCACACAACGCCGCGGACATCTTGTCCCGGGGTCAGCAGAAGTTGGTGGTCTGTGCATTGCGAATTGCTCAGGGTCACTTGGTTAGCCAGGCCCGACGCGGCCAGTGTATTTATCTGGTGGATGACCTGCCGTCCGAACTAGACGAGCAACACCGCCGTGCGCTTTGCCGTTTGCTGGAAGACTTACGCTGCCAGGTGTTTATCACCTGTGTAGATCACGAATTATTGAGGGAAGGCTGGCAGACGGAAACGCCAGTCGCTCTGTTCCACGTGGAACAGGGCCGTATCACCCAGACCCACGACCATCGGGAGTGAAGGCATTGAGCGAAGAAAATACGAATACCTACGACTCAACGAGCATTAAAGTGCTGAAAGGCCTGGATGCCGTACGCAAACGTCCCGGTATGTACATTGGTGACACCGACGATGGTAGCGGTCTGCACCACATGGTCTTCGAGGTAGTCGACAACTCCATCGATGAAGCGCTCGCCGGCCACTGCGATGACATCAGCATCATTATCCACCCGGATGAATCCATCACCGTTCGCGACAACGGTCGTGGCATCCCGGTAGATGTACACAAAGAAGAAGGCGTTTCGGCAGCCGAGGTCATCATGACCGTGCTGCACGCCGGCGGTAAGTTCGATGACAACTCCTACAAAGTCTCCGGCGGTCTGCACGGTGTAGGTGTTTCGGTTGTGAACGCGCTGTCTGAAGAGTTGATCCTGACCGTTCGCCGCAGCGGCAAGATTTGGGAACAGACCTACATCCACGGCGTGCCGCAAGAGCCGATGAAAATCGTTGGCGAGAGCGAATCCACCGGGACGCAGATTCACTTCAAACCGTCCGATCTGACCTTCAAGAACATCCACTTCAGTTGGGACATCCTGGCCAAGCGGATTCGTGAACTGTCCTTCCTCAACTCCGGTGTCGGTATCGTCCTCAAGGACGAGCGCAGCGGCAAGGAAGAGCTGTTCAAGTACGAAGGCGGCTTACGCGCGTTCGTTGAATACCTGAACACTAACAAGACCCCGGTCAACCAAGTGTTCCACTTCAACGTTCAGCGTGAAGACGGCATTGGTGTAGAAATCGCTTTGCAGTGGAACGACAGCTTCAACGAGAACCTGTTGTGCTTCACCAACAACATTCCACAGCGCGATGGCGGTACTCACTTGGTGGGTTTCCGTTCCGCACTGACGCGTAACCTGAACACCTACATCGAAGCGGAAGGCCTGGCGAAGAAGCATAAAGTTGCCACCACCGGTGACGATGCGCGTGAAGGCCTGACCGCGATTATCTCGGTGAAAGTGCCGGATCCGAAGTTCAGCTCCCAGACTAAAGACAAGCTGGTTTCTTCCGAAGTGAAGACCGCGGTCGAACAGGAAATGGGCAAGTACTTCTCCGACTTCCTGCTGGAAAATCCGAACGAAGCCAAGTTGGTCGTCGGCAAAATGATCGACGCAGCACGTGCGCGTGAAGCAGCGCGTAAAGCCCGCGAGATGACCCGCCGCAAAGGCGCACTCGATATCGCCGGTCTACCAGGCAAATTGGCTGACTGCCAGGAAAAAGACCCTGCGTTGTCCGAGCTGTACCTTGTGGAAGGTGACTCTGCTGGCGGCTCCGCCAAGCAGGGACGCAATCGTAGGACCCAAGCCATCCTGCCGTTGAAGGGCAAGATCCTCAACGTCGAGAAGGCGCGCTTTGACAAGATGATCTCTTCGCAAGAAGTGGGCACTTTGATCACTGCGCTCGGCTGTGGCATTGGCCGCGACGAGTACAACATCGCGAAGCTGCGTTACCACAACATCATCATCATGACGGACGCTGACGTTGACGGTTCGCACATCCGCACCCTGCTGCTGACCTTCTTCTTCCGTCAGTTGCCGGAGCTGATCGAGCGCGGTTACATCTACATCGCCCAGCCACCGCTGTACAAGGTCAAGAAAGGCAAGCAAGAGCAATACATCAAAGATGACGACGCCATGGAAGAGTACATGACGCAGTCGGCTCTTGAGGATGCAAGCCTGCACTTGAACGACGAGGCACCGGGTATTTCCGGACCGGCTCTTGAGCGTCTGGTGAATGACTTCCGTCTGGTAATGAAGACCCTCAAGCGTCTGTCGCGCCTGTACCCACAGGAGTTGACGGAGCACTTCATCTACCTGCCTGCGGTGAGCATGGAGCAGTTGTCCGATCACGCAGCCATGCAGGATTGGATGGCCAGGTTTGAAGTTCGCCTGCGTACCGTTGAGAAGTCGGGCCTGGTTTACAAGGCGAGCCTGCGCGAAGATCGTGAACGTAACGTCTGGCTGCCGGAGGTCGAGCTGATCTCTCACGGCCTGTCGAACTACATCACCTTCAACCGCGACTTCTTCGGCAGCAACGATTACAAAACCGTTGTTTCCCTGGGCGCTCAACTGAGCACCCTGCTGGACGACGGCGCGTACATCCAGCGTGGCGAGCGTAAGAAGCCGGTCACCGAGTTCAAGGAAGCCCTTGAATGGCTGATGGCTGAAAGCACCAAGCGTCACACCATCCAGCGCTACAAAGGTCTGGGTGAAATGAACCCGGATCAGCTGTGGGAGACCACCATGGACCCAAGCCAGCGCCGGATGCTTAAAGTGACCATCGAAGACGCCATTGGCGCAGACCAGATCTTCAACACCCTGATGGGTGATGCGGTCGAACCTCGCCGTGAATTCATCGAAAGCAATGCTTTGGCGGTGTCCAATCTGGACTTCTGATCCGGTGTCGGCTCAGGCAATAGTTGCGCATTTTCACAGTTAGATGAGTCGGCCCACCCTTAACAGTGGGCCGTAGCAGACAGAAGGCCAGCGCATTGCGCTGGCCTTTTTTTTGAGTGTTTTGACATCCGCTACCCAGGGCGCCGTCTAAGCTTTTTTTACTTTGAAGCGGCTTAACTCGCGTTGCATCAGCGACGCCCGGGCCGAAAGATCTTTAGCCGCCACCGCGCAATTTTGCGAGTTGGATTGGTTTTGCTGCGTCACTTCATCGATCTGCTCAAGACCGATACTGGCCTGTTGCAAGCCTGAGGCCTGTTCGCTGGAAGCCTGGTAAATCAGAGAAACCAGACTGGACACCGCGCTGGTTCCGCTGACGATATTTTTGAGCGATTCTGCAGTTCGGCCCGCGATGATCATGCCGCGTTGCGTCTTGGTCGACGAGTCTGCGATCAGCGCTGCTGTCTGCTGGGCAGCCTCAGCGCTTCGTGCTGCCAAGCTACGTACCTCGTCCGCTACTACCGCGAACCCACGTCCAAGATCGCCGGCCCTGGCAGCTTCGATGGCTGCGTTGAGTGCCAACAAATTGGTTTGTGCGGCAATGTTATCGATGGTGGTGATAATCGCAGTAATGTCTTTACCGGACTCGTCGATTTCGGCCATGGCGGCAATAAGCTCGCTCATTAGCTTGTCGCTTTCGCCAGCGTCAGCCCTTGACGCCTGGGATTGCTCATCCGCTTTTTTAGCGTTGGCCGCGTTATCGGTAGTTTGCGCGGCCATCTGCGTCATAACAGCACTGATTTCAGTAATAGACGAGGCGGAATTCGATGCGCCGTCTGATAGCGATTGACTCAAATCGGTCACTTGCTCGGAACTGCCAGTGATATGTGTGGCACTGACCTGCACCTCGGAAATGAGGTTGTTGAGGTTGTTGACCATCTTCTCCAGTGACTTACCCAACGTATCGTGCGGTGAAGACAACCTGACATCCAGATCCAGATCACCTTCGGAAATACGCTCGGCCACCCTAACCTGGCGTTGCAAGCTTTCTGACATCTCGTTCAACGCGAGCGACAGGTGCCCTACTTCATCCTCTGATTGCTGAACCAGACGGCGAGAGAAGTCCCCTAAACTGATGTTTGCTGCCAAGGCTGCAGCCTCACGAATGGGCCCAACGATTTTCGCCGCCGCAACCCAGAGGGCTGCCAAGGCCAACAGCGAAATGACCAGCCCCACCGACACCTGCCAGATACTGTTGCTGATACTGCGCATCTGCAATTCATGCTCTAAGGCAATGGCTTGGCTCATGACGACTGCCTTGGGCAGGCGAATTAACACAGCCCAGGGTTTACCCGTTCGCCCGAGCTGAATCGGCATCAGCACTTCAATGTTTTGAGTGCTTTGGTTGAGTTGGCTATCGCCGCGCCCGCCCTGGATTTCGCTGAGTATTTTTTCCCATGTATCGGGTAATAACGTCTTGATGGACTGACCAATCAGGTCAGTGCGCTGACTGTCAGCTACCACCAATCCCTGGTTACTCATAATTGTCACCGAGCCCTTGCCGCCATAAAGATCTGCGGACATTTGCTCGCTGAGTTTCTGAATGAAGTCGATATCGAAGTCTGCCCCGACCACTCCATAAAACTTGCCATCTGCAACGATGGGAACTGACAAGGTTGTCAGCCAGACATTTTTGCCCTGTACCACATACGGAATAGGGTCCAGCACGCTTTCCTTCAGGGTTGATCGCGGGCCGCTGTACCAGCCGCCTTTGAGTACGCCGTTGGGATGACGATCAGCGGAGTCATACTCCACCAATGGCTGCACCGCGACGTTGCCGTTGGAGTTGCGGGTCCAGTAAGGCGTGAAGCGCCCGGTTAACGGGTTACTGCCATCCGGTACGTTGCGGAACGACAGATCTTTTCCATCTAACGCTTCTGGCTCCCAACACGAATACGTACCGTTGAAGTCGGGGTTATCCTTCAGGACGCTAAGCAATACGGTATTAATCTGTTCACGTCCCAACGCTAGCGGGCTTTGCGAAGTCTTGCTGGCGGCAAAGGCATTGGCCATGGTGCGAGCTGCATCCAGGGCATTTTGCAATTTAGTCTGAATGGCGTTCGCCCGGGACTCTGCCAAGTTTTGAATTTCGCGGATCGTTGATTTTTCAACGAGTGCCGAGACCTCAGTAGCAACATATTGCTCATTTGCCCGAGCGCTAAACAGCCCGTAAATAACTAGGCTGGCCGATGAAACAAATAAGCAAATACCTGCGGTGACACAAATGCGTGCCTGCAACGACCTCAATTTCATAATATCCCCTGCCCGCTATGTTTTTTGCCTACGTTAAGGACGGCAGCATTTGATGTTCTTACAGGATGCGGTGAACCATGATCAACTCTTCTGCTGCTTACGCTCATTTATGGTTAACGCCAAAGGACGTGAACACATACACAGCGATACAGCTATTGGGCGCAATAAATGCGGTGTTTGGCGAGGTCGAAGTGTTCCTTCTATGAGCTGCCCCACCGAGGTTGGGATTAGACGTTGGTCTTCAGCATAAAAGGGCGCAGCGAGTAACTCGCCCTAACCTTAAAAACTTTAACTCCATACAATTGATTCGTATTAGATTTGAACGGTAGAACGTTAAATGGGTTCTGGCCCGTTAGCCGTCCGCGACTATTAATTGGCGCCATCAACCCGGCCAAGCTTAATTCTGCACATTAATTAAATTCAAAAGAGCGGGTGCTGTTAAATCAGCTCATGTTTTTCGATAGTTAAGAAAATGTGAGATCTATCTTATAGATAAGCTCCTTTTCGGGGAGTCTAGGCTTGATGCAGATCAATATAATAAAAAATAAAATTACACAGCTCGCTAATGAAATCGATTTATCTTTAATAAGGCTACTACTTTGGTCGTACTTGAATTTTATAAAAGCCAGCGCTAATTAATATAGCGGTATCTTTTCTAAGTTTCAGGAAGTGTTGTGTGTCAGCGCCAATGCTGAATTGACCCACGTGCTGACGTGAAACGACCCCATCTTTAAATCACGAAAAATCCAGCAAGATCAGCGCGGGCCAGGCTAATGCCACAGCAACCTTCACGCTGAAGTACGAGTGACGCCAAGCGGCTTCGCGTGGGCGGTCTGTCGGTTCTGGTTTATTCGGTGGTGGCCCCCACCCCCTCCAGCCGATACCCGTACCCGTAAATGGTCAGCAACTGCCAACCACGATCAGCCGTCAGCCCCAGTTTATTGCGCAGGCGATAGATATGAGTGTCGAGCGGTCGTGAAGAGACCATCTCTTCATGGCTCCAGAAGCGGCCATAAAGATATTCCCGTGACAGCGGCCGGCCCAGGTTGGTGAACAAACAACGTGCCAGGCGATATTCGCGTTCGGTCATGCCGATGGGCGTGCCAGCGCGAGTGACGGTCAGCTCGGCATCGTCAAACGCTAGATCATTGAAGTTGAGCACGTCGGCAGCGGTCGCGCGTTGTTGGCTATGCCTGCGCAATACCGCAGCGACGCGGGCTTTCAGTTCATTGGGGCGGAACGGTTTGCTGACATAGTCGTCGGCCCCGGCATTCAATGCCTTGACGACATCGCTTTCGGCATCGCGGCTGGTGAGCATGATGGCGGCGGGCGGCGCGTCCATGTGTTCGCGGGTCCAGCGCAGCAACGACAGACCACTGAGGTCTGGCAGCTGCCAATCGAGGATCAGCAGGTCGAACGTTTCCCGGCGCAGCTGGCGCAACAAGTCTTCTGCACGTTCGAAGCTGTGCAATGACCAGGGGTGTTCGCCCGGTTCGGCCATCTGGCGCAGGGTTTGTTCCACCCAGCGCAGTTCTGCGGGTTCATCGTCCAGTATCGCGACACGCATGCGCGGTAATTCCTTGACTCTGGGTCGTGGTCAGCTCGGGAGCAGACAATACCGGCTCAACTGCTGAAGTGAAAGTAAGCGGCCCTCCGTTGGTCGTGGTCCGCTATGATTCTTCAGGTTTAATCTTCCCTTCTGACCTGTGACTCATGACCTTGACCCCTTCTGCCCTGCTCAATCAGTCTTGCCCATGGTGAGCCCGCGCCGTGGTGAGAGCCGCGAGCCGACCCAGGTTCAGCGGCTGTTTCGGCGATTGGTCCGGGAATGGCTGTGGATAAGTCTGCTCCTGCTACCGCTCACGGGCCTGCTCTCGTTCGGTGCTCAGTCCAGAGAACTCGAAGGTTCGGGAGCTTTGGGCGCGCTGCTATCGGTCAGCCTGGTCGCATGCGTACTCGGTTCGCTGTTACTGCGCCCTCGCCTCGCGCTTTGGCTGACGCTGGGCGGCATGAGCTGCGCGCTAGTGATAAGTGCCTTTTTGGCAGAGCTGCGTTGGTGGTGGTCGCCGGCGGCTAGCCTGTTGGGCATGCTGTTCGGTTACCTGATCTGGAACTGGCGCCGGCTGAGTGTGGTGCTGACGTACTTCGGCTGGGAGTTGGCGCGCCTGGACAGCGAGCCGAAAGTATTTCCTGAACGCCGCCGTGTGCAGTCCCCCTCCGGCGACCATTTGCAGGGGCAAATCATCGCCCTGGAGCAAGCCATGAGCCGCACACGTGACACCCGGCGCTTTATCGCTGACGGCCTGGAATATTTGCCCGTGGCCACGTTGATCAGCGATCCGAAAGGCCGGATTTTGCTCGGTAACCGCAACGCCCGAGACCTCTTCGGTGGCGACTTGGTGGGGGATGACGTCGTCGAGCAACTGGCCCGATTGGGTTATCCGGAACTGCCCAATGGCTCGCGCTCGCTCTTATCGACGCTGGAGTTGCTGGAGTTCAGAGACATTCAGGGGCGCAGCTTGCGTCTCGAGCGTGCGGCATTGCTACCCGTGGATGGGGGCACGCCGATCGGCTGGTTGCTGAGCCTGACCGACCTGAGTGTGGAGCGCGATGCCGAGGAACAACGTGGCGTGCTATTGCGCTTTTTGTCCCATGACTTGCGGGCACCGCATTCGGCGATCCTCGCCTTGCTCGATGTGCATCGACAACAACAGGGTTGCGACACGCCACTGTTCGATCAGATCGAACGTCAGGTACGCAGGGCGTTGGACCTGACAGACGGCTTCGTGCAATTGGCCAGGGCCGAGTCCGAGGCCTATGAGTTCCAGCCAAGCCTGTTCGCGATGTTGGTGCTGGATGTGTTTGACCAAGCCTACAGCGTTGCGCAATTGAAGCAGATCGAGCTGGTCCGCCCTCTCCACGACGATGCTCAGGAGTGTTTGATCATGGCGGATCAGGGGTTGCTGACCCGAGCGTTGTTCAATCTGTTGGAAAATGCCATCAAGTACAGCGATTCCGGTACTCGCATCAGCCTGAACGTCCGTTGCAGCGACGGCTGGTTAACGTGCGAGCTTATCGATCAGGGCAAAGGCATCGCCGCCGATGAGTTGCCTGAGCTGTTCAGTCAGTACCGACGGTTTACCTCCGCTCAAGGCATCGACGGCGTGGGCTTGGGGCTGTCGATGGTCAAGGCGGTGGTCGATCGCCATGGCGGGCGCATCGCATGCCAGAGCACGGTCGGGAAAGGCACCTGCTTCACCCTTCAATTCCCGCTGTTGGATGACTGATTGCCGGGCCTAAAAAAACCGGCTATATCAGCCGGTTTTTTTGCGTCATAAAAAACTTATGCACCTTTTTCGACGTTTTATGAGCTTAAGAAATATGCATATAAATCATTAGCTTATGAAGTAAATACGGCGATTTTCAAAAAAACGGTACACAGGTTATCCACAAATTCTCAGACAGCCATCGGATCCGTTGCAGCCGGCGCTTGAGCGGTCGGTGGCAGCGAACCCATGTCTCGCTGCATCTGCTCGTTCCAGGCCTGGACCCGATCGTTCAGCGCCGCAATGGCCCGCGGCCCGCTGCCCTCGGCGTACATCGGTTCGCCGATGATCACGGTGATCACGCCCTGCTTCTTCGCCCAACCGGTTTTTGGCCAAAACTTGCCGGCATTGTGTGCAATCGGCAGCACCGGTAGCTCGGCGTTGACGGCCAACGCCGTACCGCCGCGAGAGAATTTGCCGACGGTGCCGAAGGGAACGCGAGTGCCCTCCGGGAAGATCAACACCCAGACGCCATCCTTCAGCAACTCATCGCCTTTCTTCGCTACATGCTTGAGCGCAGCCTTCGGGTTATCACGATCGATGGCGATCGGTCGCAACATGGCCATGGCCCAGCCAAAGAACGGCACAAACAGCAGTGAGCGCTTGAGCACCTGGCTCAAGGGCTCGAAGTAGGCCGAGAGAAAGAACGTTTCCCAAGTGCTCTGGTGGTTCGACTGAATCACGCAGGGCTGGTCAGGCACGTTCTCGGCCCCTTTCACTTCGTAGCGGATGCCCAGAAAGACTTTGCTTAGCCACAACGCGCAACGGCACCAGTACACGTTGATAAAACGATAACGGGCCTTGAACGGCAGAAACGGCGCGACAAAAAAGCTCAGACTGCACCACAGCAAAGAGCTGGTGCCCAGCAGCAGGTAAAAGAGAAAAGTTCTGATGGCCTGCAGTATCGACATGGCGATATTTACCGTTGCGGGCTCTGCCCGCCTATTCAAGCGCACCCCGGATCAATCCCTGCTCAGGAATATCAGAAGCGCTCTAATTGTGGATAAGTTCTGCGGCAATCGCCGCCAGATCGTCAAAAATCAAGGTGCCCACCGGCAGGGTCTTGCCCTGAGTCTTTTCGCCTTTCCCGGTCTTTACCAAAACTGGCTGAGAATCGACGGCTTTGGCGGCTTCCAGGTCACCGAGACTGTCGCCGACGAACCATAAATTAGTCAGCGACACGTTGTAATGCGCGGCGATGGTTTTCAACATCCCGGGTTTTGGCTTGCGGCAATCGCAGCCTTCGTCAGGCCCGTGTGGGCAATAGACGATCAGCCCGACTTCACCGCCCTGCTCGGCCACTAGCGAGCGTAAGCGCTCGTGCATGGCATCGAGGGTGGCGATGTCGTAATAGCCGCGAGCGATGCCCGACTGGTTGGTAGCGACTGCTACGGTCCAGCCGGCCTTGCTCAACTGCGCGATGGCTGCGATTGAACCGGGGAGTGGAATCCACTCCTCCACCGACTTGATGTAAGCGTCGGAGTCGTGATTGATCACCCCGTCCCGATCGAGAATCAGCAGTTTCAACAGCAGCCCCTCAACCCAGCAGCGAAATGTCGGCGACGCCGAGGAACAGCCCGCGCAGACGTGCCAGCAGCGCATAGCGATTGGCGCGTACCTTCGGGTCTTCAGCGTTGACCATGACGGCTTCGAAGAATGCATCCACCGGCTCACGCAAGGCTGCCAGACGTGCCAACGATTCGCTGTACTGACGCGCTGCGGCCATCGGCTGCACCGCTTGGTCCGCCTGCTGGATCGCCGAATACAGGGAGAACTCGTTGGCGTTGTCGAAATACTTGGCTTCAACGACCGTTGGCACAGAGCCTTCGACCTTGCTCAGCAGGTTCGACACGCGCTTGTTCACGGCGGCCAAGGCTGCGGCTTGCGGCAGTTTGCGGAACGCTTGCACCGCTTGTACACGCTGATCGAAGTCCAGCGCCGAACCCGGTTTCAGGGCTCGCACCGACAGGTAAGTCGCCACATCCACGCCTTCGTCTTCGTAACGGGCACGCAAACGGTCGAAGATGAACTCCAGTACCGCATCGTTAAGGCCCGCCGCCTTGATCCGGGTGCCGAACGCGGTGACGGCGAAAGCCACGGCATCGTTCAGGTCGAGGTCGAGCTTCTTGTCGATCAGGATCCGCAACACGCCCAGCGCTGCACGGCGCAGGGCATAGGGGTCTTTGCTACCGGTGGGCAGCATGCCGATGCCGAAAATGCCGACCAGCGTGTCGAGTTTGTCCGCGATGGCCACGGCCGCACCGGTCAGGGTGGTCGGCAGTTCTGCACCGGCACCGCGCGGCATGTACTGCTCGTTCAGCGCCAGCGCGACTTCTTGCGGTTCGCCGTCGTTGAGGGCGTAGTAGTAACCGGCGACGCCTTGCATCTCCGGGAACTCACCGACCATCTCGGTCGCCAGGTCGCACTTGGACAGCAGGCCGGCACGCGAGGCCCATGCCGCGTTGCCGCCAATGCGTTGCGCGATGAAGGCGGCGAGTTTAGACACGCGTTCGGCCTTGTCGTAGACGCTGCCGAGTTTTTCCTGAAACACCACGTTTTGCAGGCGCAGATTGAAGTCTTCGAGTTTCTGCTTCTTGTCTTGCTTGAAGAAGAACTCGGCATCAGTCAGGCGCGGGCGAACCACCTTCTCGTTACCGGAGATGATCTGCTGCGGGTCTTTGCTTTCGATGTTGGCCACGGTAATGAACCGTGGCAGCAACTTGCCTTCGGCATCCAGCAGGCAGAAATATTTCTGGTTGTCCTGCATGGTGGTGATCAAGGCTTCTTGTGGCACATCGAGGAAACGCTCCTCGAAGGAGCACACCAGCGGCACTGGCCATTCAACCAACGCGGTCACTTCGTCGAGCAAGGCTGGCGGCACAATCGCCGTCCCTTCCTGCATCGTTGCCAACTCTTCGGTGCGTTTGCTGATCAGCTCGCGACGCTCGTTCGAGTCAGCCAGTACGTAAGCGGCACGCAGGTCGTTGAGGTAGTTAGCCGGCGCAGTGATGCGCACGTTTTCCGGGTGGTGGAAGCGGTGACCACGCGAATCACGACCAGCCTTCTGGGCGAGGATCGTGCAATCGATGACTTGGTCGCCGAGCAGCATCACCAGCCACTGAGTCGGGCGAACGAACTCTTCCTTGCGAGCACCCCAGCGCATGCGCTTCGGGATCGGCAGGTCGTTCAGTGAGTCTTCAACGATGGTCGGCAGCAGGCTCGCCGTAGGTTTACCGGCGATGCTCTGGCTGTAACGCAGTTTCGGACCGCTCTGATCGATTTCGCTCAGGTCGACGCCGCACTTCTTGGCGAAGCCCAGGGCGGCTTGAGTCGGGTTGCCGTCGGCATCGAACGCGGCCTGGCGCGGCGGGCCGTCGAGGTTGATGCTGCGATCCGGTTGGTGTGTTGCCAGCGCGGTGATCAGCACTGCCAAGCGACGCGGCGCGGCATAGACGGTTTTAGCTTCGTAGCTCAGGCCAGCGGCTTGCAGGCCTTTATCGATACCGGCCAGAAACGCGTCGGCCAGGGTATTCAGGGCTTTGGGTGGCAGTTCTTCGGTGCCCAGTTCTACCAGGAAATCCAGAGCACTCATTGTGCAGCCTCCAGCTTAGCCAACACTTCATCACGCAGGTCCGGGGTCGCCATCGGGAAGCCCAGCTTGGCGCGAGCCAGCAGGTAGGCTTGCGCAACGGAACGCGCCAGGGTGCGCACACGCAGAATGTATTGCTGACGCGCAGTCACCGAGATCGCCCGGCGCGCATCCAGCAGGTTGAAGGTATGGGACGCCTTCAACACCATTTCATAGCTTGGCAACGGCAGCGGCTGGTCGAGTTCGATCAGGCGCTTGGCTTCGCTTTCATAGAAATCGAACAGCTCGAACAGCTTCTCGACGTTGGCGTGTTCGAAGTTGTAGGTCGATTGCTCGACTTCGTTCTGATGGAACACGTCGCCGTAGGTCACTTTGCCGAACGCACCGTCAGCCCAGACCAGGTCGTAGACCGAGTCCACGCCTTGCAGGTACATGGCCAGGCGTTCCAGGCCGTAAGTGATCTCGCCGGTCACCGGGTAGCACTCAATGCCGCCCGCTTGCTGGAAGTAGGTGAACTGAGTCACTTCCATGCCGTTGAGCCAGACTTCCCAGCCCAGGCCCCAAGCGCCCAATGTCGGCGATTCCCAGTTGTCTTCAACGAAACGGATGTCGTGGACCAACGGGTCGAGGCCCACGTGCTTGAGCGAGCCCAGGTACAGCTCCTGGAAGTTGTCCGGGTTGGGTTTCAGGACGACCTGGAACTGGTAGTAGTGCTGCAAACGGTTCGGGTTTTCGCCGTAGCGGCCGTCAGTCGGGCGACGACTGGGCTGCACATAAGCGGCGTTCCAGGTTTCCGGGCCGATGGCGCGCAGAAACGTGGCTGTGTGGAAAGTGCCGGCGCCTACTTCCATATCGTAGGGCTGAAGTACCACGCAACCTTGCTCGGCCCAGTATTGCTGGAGGGCGAGGATCAAGTCTTGGAAGGTACGCACGGCTGGCGTAGGCTGGCTCACGAAATTCACCTGTTTCTTGGGCTGCGATTTAAAGAGCGGGAGTATACCCGATTCATTGCTGCGCACGCCCCCTGGAGCCTTATGCCACGCTGCTTTTGGTGTTCCGAAGATCCGCTGTACATGGCTTATCACGATCAGGAGTGGGGCGCGCCGCTACGCGATGCGCAGGGTTTGTTCGAGTTGCTTTTGCTCGAAGGGTTCCAGGCGGGTTTGTCCTGGATTACCGTTTTGCGTAAACGTGAGCGCTACCGAGAGGTCTTGTTCGGCTTCGACGTGCAGCGCGTCGCGCAGATGAGCGACGCGGAAATCAACGAGTTGATGCTCGATCCTGGGATCATCCGCAACCGCCTCAAACTCAATGCCGCCCGACGCAACGCCCAGGCCTGGCTGGCGCTTGAAGACCCAGTGGCGTTTCTCTGGTCGTTCGTTGGTGACAAACCAGTGATCAATCATTTCAAGGATCGTAGCGAAGTGCCGGCGGTAACGCCCGTCGCTGTAGAGATGAGCAAAGGCCTGAAAAAGGCCGGTTTTACGTTCGTCGGCCCGACCATTTGCTACGCGCTGATGCAGGCCTCAGGCATGGTCATGGACCACACCCGCGATTGTGATCGTTACGCAGTGCTGGCGAACGGTGGTTAGAATGGCCGCCTCGCGCACAGCACAAGATCAGGAGTGACCTGTGGAAAAGTTTAAAGGCGCCTTGCTGGTAGGCGCTCTGCGGTTGTTTGCCCTGCTTCCGTGGCGGGCTGTTCAGGCCGTGGGGTCGGCGATTGGCTGGTTCATGTGGAAAACCCCCAACCGTTCCCGCGATGTGGTGCGGATCAACCTGTCCAAGTGTTTCCCGGACATGGACCCGATCGAGCGCGAGCGGCTGGTGGGCCAGAGCCTGAAAGACATCGGCAAGTCGTTGACCGAAAGCGCCTGCGCCTGGATCTGGCCAGCCCAGCGCTCTATTGATCTGGTGCGTGAAGTCGAAGGCCTGGACGTGCTCAAGGACGCCCTCGCCTCCGGCAAAGGCGTGGTCGGTATCACCAGCCACCTGGGTAACTGGGAAGTGCTCAACCACTTTTATTGCAGCCAGTGCAAACCGATCATTTTCTACCGTCCGCCCAAGCTCAAGGCGGTGGATGATTTGTTGCGCAAGCAGCGGGTGCAATTAGGCAACCGGGTGGCCGCGTCCACCAAGGAAGGCATCCTCAGCGTTATTAAGGAAGTGCGCAAAGGTGGTGCAGTGGGCATTCCGGCTGACCCAGAACCGGCCGAATCCGCCGGGATCTTCGTGCCCTTCTTCGCCACTCAGGCGCTGACCAGCAAGTTTGTGCCGAACATGCTGGCCGGCGGCAAAGCGGTCGGTGTGTTCCTGCATGCCCTGCGGCTGCCGGACGGTTCGGGCTACAAAGTGATTCTGGAAGCCGCGCCAGACGGCATGTACAGCACGGATACCGAGACGTCTTGCGCGGCCATGAGCCAAGTGGTCGAGCGTTACGTGCGGGCGTATCCGAGCCAATACATGTGGAGCATGAAGCGCTTCAAGAAGCGGCCCCCCGGCGAAGAACGCTGGTATTGAGGCGGTTGGCATGATCTGTGGATAACTTCGGGCTCTGATTATCCACACTTGTTCATTCAAGGACGCAGAAGATGTCCGAACACCGTAAATCGTTTCGAATCAAGATCAGCCACGAGAGCTTCGGCGAGTGCCTTGGCCAAACCCGTTACCTCTCGAGCAAGGGGGTTTACGTCAAGCACCCGAGCTTGTCGGCGTTGCCCAAAGGCGCGGTGGTCTACGGTCAGGTGCAGGACTTACCCACAGGCGCGCCGCGCGTGCGTATGGAAGTGGTGCAGGTAGACGCTGAGGGGATTGCCCTGCGTTACCTCTGATCAGTGGGCCTGGCGCTCAAGCTTCTTCAGAAATACCGTCATTTCCTTCTCAGCCTGCTTGTCGCCATGGGCGCGAGCGGCCTCCAGCCCTTGCTCCCACGCCTGACGCGCCGCCGCAAAGTCGGCCAGCGCCAAATGCGCCTTGCCCAATAACTTCCAGGCTGCCGAATACTTCGGGTCGAACTCAACGCAGCGCCGAAAATGTTCGGCCGCTTTGACGTTTTCCCCAAGATCCAGATACCCCTTGCCCAGACCAAAGCGCAGCAAAGCGTTATCCACACCCTTGGCGAGCATTTTTTCCAGGGATTCGATCATCTTTCGCACCTCTGTAGTAAAGATCGTTCCCACGCCGAGCGTAGGAACGATCAACCTTGCGCTCACCTGCGGGAGCGAGGCTTGCCCGCGAAGAGGCCTTTGGATCAGAAGAAACTCAACCCGACGTGGAACAGCTTCTCTACATCCCGAATATGCTTTTTATCCACAAGGAACAAAATCACATGGTCACCGGTTTCGATCACCGTATCGTCGTGGGCGATGATCACTTCTTCGTCGCGGATGATCGCGCCGATGGTGGTGCCGGGCGGCAAACCAATGTTTTCGATGGCTTTGCCGATGACCTTGCTCGATTTTGCATCGCCATGGGCAATTGCCTCGATGGCCTCCGCTGCGCCTCGGCGCAGTGAGTGGACGCTGACGATATCGCCACGGCGCACGTGGGCCAGCAAGGTGCCGATGGTCGCCAACTGCGGGCTGATGGCGATGTCGATGTCGCCGCCCTGGATCAAATCAACGTAGGCCGGGTTGTTGATGATGGTCATCACCTTCTTCGCGCCCAGGCGCTTGGCCAGCAGCGAGGACATGATGTTGGCTTCGTCGTCGTTGGTCAGGGCCAGGAAGAGGTCGGCGTCGGCGATGTTCTCTTCCAGCAGCAAGTCGCGGTCCGAGGCGCTGCCCTGCAACACGACGGTGCTGTCGAGGGTGTCCGAGAGATAGCGGCAGCGCGCCGGGTTCATCTCAATGATTTTCACTTGGTATCGGCTTTCGATCGCTTCGGCCAGACGCTCGCCGATTTGCCCGCCGCCCGCGATGACAATGCGCTTGTAGCTTTCATCGAGGCGGCGCATTTCGCTCATGACCGCGCGAATGTTTGCCTTGGCGGCGATGAAAAACACTTCGTCGTCGGCCTCGATCACCGTATCGCCCTGGGGCAGAATCGGCCGGTCACGCCGGAAAATGGCGGCGACGCGGGTCTCGACGTTGGGCATGTGCTCACGCAATTGCCGCAACTGCTGACCCACCAACGGCCCGCCGTAGTAAGCCTTCACCGCCACCAACTGGGCTTTGCCTTCGGCGAAGTCGATCACTTGCAAGGCGCCCGGATGCTCGATCAGGCGTTTGATGTAGTGGGTGACGACTTGTTCCGGGCTGATCAGCACGTCCACTGGGATCGCGTCGTTGTTGAACAGTCCGCCGCGTGTCAGGTACGCGGCCTCGCGCACGCGAGCGATTTTGGTCGGGGTGTGAAACAGGGTGTGTGCCACCTGGCAGGCGACCATGTTGGTTTCGTCGCTGTTGGTCACCGCCACCAGCATGTCCGCATCGTCGGCACCGGCCTGGCGTAGCACGGTCGGGAACGAGGCACGGCCCTGAACGGTGCGGATGTCCAGCCGATCACCGAGGGCCCTTAGGCGTTCGCCATCGGTATCGACCACGGTGATGTCGTTGGCTTCACTGGCCAAGTGCTCTGCCAGCGAGCCGCCGACTTGCCCCGCACCGAGGATGATGATTTTCATCCGGTCACTCCATTGAATCCATTTAACCGCGCGTGGCGGCGATCTTGATCAGCTTGGCGTAGTAGAACCCATCGTGGCCACCTTCCTGGGCCAGCAATTGGCGACCATGCGCCTGCTTGATCCCGGCCTGAATGGCGATGTCCAGTTCACGCGCGCCTGGGGTACGGGCGAGGAAAGCTGCGATGACTTCGGTGTTCTCGGTCGGTAACGTCGAGCAGGTGGCGTAAAGCAGAATCCCGCCGACTTCCAGGGTTATCCACAGGGCATCTAGCAGCTCACCCTGAAGCACGGCGAGTGCGGCGATATCGTCTGGCTGTCGAGTCAGTTTGATGTCTGGGTGACGACGGATCACGCCAGTGGCCGAGCACGGCGCGTCCAGCAGGATGCGCTGGAACGGTTTGCCGTCCCACCAGGTCGCGGTGTCGCGCCCGTCGGCGGCGATCAATTCGGCGCTCAGGCCCAGGCGCGCCAGGTTCTCCCGCACTCTTACCAGACGCTTGGCTTCCAGGTCCACCGCCACCACGCCGGCCAGTGCCGGTTCAGCCTCAAGGATGTGACAGGTTTTACCTCCCGGTGCGCAGCAGGCGTCGAGTACCCGTTGGCCCGGCGCCAGATCGAGCAGGTCGGCGGCCAGTTGCGCCGCTTCGTCCTGCACGCTGATCCAGCCTTCGGCGAAGCCTGGCAGGCTTCGCACATCGGCAGCAGCGTCGAGGACGATACCATCACGACTGTAAACGCATGGCGCAGCGGCGATACCGACCTCAGTCAGCAACCCCAGGTAGGCGTCACGCGTCTGATGGCGGCGGTTGACCCGCAGAATCATTGGCGGGTGTGCGTTGTTCGCCGCGCAAATGGCTTCCCACTGCTCCGGCCAGAACGCTTTCAGGGATTTTTGCAGCCAACGCGGGTGTGCGGTGCGCACCACGGGGTCGTGTTCCAGTTCGGCCAGCAGCGCTTCGCTTTCCCGCTGGGCGCGGCGCAGCACGGCGTTGAGCAGGGCCTTGGCCCAGGGTTTTTTCAGCTTCTCGGCGCAACCGACGGTTTCGCCGATGGCGGCGTGTGCCGGCACTCGGGTGTAGAGCAGTTGATAGAGGCCGACCAAGAGCAACGCTTCGACATCGGCGTCGGCGGCTTTGAACGGCTTCTGTAGCAATTTGGCGGCGAGCGCCGACAGACGTGGCTGCCAGCGCGCGGTGCCGAATGCCAAGTCCTGGGTGAAGCCGCGATCGCGGTCTTCAACCTTGTCCATTTGCGTCGGCAGGGAGCTGTTGAGTGAGGCTTTTCCGTTAAGAACAGCGGCGAGTGCCTTGGCGGCGGCCAGACGCGGGTTCATTGAGCGTCCACCGCTTGACCGAGCACGGTGCCGACGGCGAATTTCTCACGGCGGCTGTTGAAAAAATCGCTGAAGTTCAGCGCCTTGCCACCGGGCAATTGCAGACGGGTCAAGCACAGCGCCTGTTCACCGCACGCGACGATCAAGCCGTCCTTGCTCGCGCTGAGGATTTGCCCTGGCGCGCCTTGCCCTTCTGCGAGGCTCGCGGCCAGCACTTTCAGCGCTTCACCGTTCAGCGTGCTGTGGGTGATCGGCCAAGGGTTGAAGGCTCGGACCAGGCGCTCTAGCTCAATCGCCGGACGGCTCCAGTCGATGCGCGCTTCGTCTTTATTCAATTTGTGCGCATAAGTGGCGAGGCTGTCGTCTTGCACGTCGCCGTCCAGCGTACCGGCTGCGAGGCCGGCAATCGCCTGAATCACCGCCGGTGGGCCCATCTCGGCCAAACGATCGTGGAGGCTGCCACCGGTGTCTTCAGCGCTGATCGGGGTGGTGACCTTGAGTAGCATCGGCCCGGTGTCGAGGCCCAGCTCCATGCGCATCACAGTCACGCCGCTTTCGGCGTCCCCCGCTTCGACGGCGCGCTGGATCGGCGCCGCACCGCGCCAGCGCGGCAGCAACGACGCATGACTGTTGATGCAGCCCAGGCGCGGAATATCCAGCACCGCTTGCGGCAGGATCAGGCCGTAAGCCACCACCACCAGCAAATCCGGTTTCAGAGCCGCCAGTTCAGCCTGAGCGTCGGCGTTGCGCAGCGTCGGCGGTTGCAACACCGGAATGTTGTTTTCCAGCGCCAACTGCTTGACCGGACTTGGCATCAGTTTTTGCCCACGGCCAGCCGGACGGTCCGGTTGTGTGTAGACCGCGATCATCTCGTAAGGGCTGTCGAGCAGGGCCTTGAGGTGTTCGGCGGCGAATTGCGGGGTGCCGGCAAAGACGATGCGCAGTGGCTCAGTCATGGAAGCTCTCGATTACAAAGCAGTCTGAAAAGAAAAAGGCTTGCCGCAGCAAGCCTTTTGGAAGGAGGGCATCAAGCGTTCTGGCGATGGAGCTTTTCCAGTTTCTTCTTGATTCGGTCGCGTTTGAGATTGGACAAGTAATCGACGAACAACTTACCGTTAAGGTGATCGCATTCGTGCTGGATACACACCGCGAGCAGGCCTTCGGCGATCAGTTCGTAGGGCTTGCCGTCACGGTCCAGCGCCTTGATCTTGATTTTTTGCGGGCGTTCGACGTTTTCGTAGAAGCCCGGCACCGACAGGCAGCCTTCCTGGTATTGCTCCAGCTCGTCGGTCAGGGTTTCGAACTCGGGGTTGATGAACACCCTGGGCTCGGTGCGATCTTCGGAGAGGTCCATCACGACGATACGTTTATGCACGTTGACCTGGCTTGCGGCGAGGCCGATACCTGGCGCTTCATACATTGTTTCAAACATGTCATCGACCAGCTGACGCACTTCGTCGTCCACTACGGCCACCGATTTGGCGATAGTGCGCAGGCGCGGGTCAGGGAATTCGAGGATGTCTAAAATGGCCATAAGCTTATTTGCTGCACATGTGAGGTAAAGTCGGGTTGATGGCCTGGCGGGTCCGAGGATGCAGGCTACCGTTGTAAAACGTAGCTCCCTTTTTTCGGGAGCGAGCCACGGGGGCTCTGGCGTTTTACGCGAACGCACATAATAAAGGGATTCACCGCATGAGGAAATCACTACTCGCCCTGCTGCTTCTGGCCTCAGCTGGTTTGGCACACGGGCAAGTGCAGTTAAAGGACGGTTTTCCACAGCAATACACAGTCGTAAGGGGGGACACACTCTGGGGGATCTCGGGGAAATTTCTGCGTGAGCCCTGGAAATGGCCGGAGCTTTGGCAGGCCAACCCGCACATCGAAAACCCCAATCTCATCTACCCTGGCGATTCGCTGACGCTGGTTTACGTCAATGGCCAGCCACGGCTGACCCTTAATCGCGGCGACTCGCGCGGCACCATCAAGCTTTCGCCACGTATCCGCAGCAGCCCGGTGGCTGACGCCATCCCGAGCATTCCGCTGCAATCGATCAACAGCTTTTTGCTGAGCAATCGCATCGTCGACAAGGTCGAGGACTTCGACAAGGCGCCTTACATTGTCGCGGGTGATGCCGAACGCGTGCTCAGTGGCACTGGGGACAGAATTTACGCCCGTGGTCATTTCGACTCGGCGCAGCCAGTCTACGGGATCTTCCGTCAGGGCAAGGTTTACACCGATCCGCAGAGCAAGGAGTTTTTGGGGATCAATGCTGACGACATCGGTGGCGGCGAGGTTGTGGCCACCGAAGGGGATGTCGCGACATTGGCCTTGCAACGCACCACCCAGGAAGTGCGCCTTGGCGACCGTTTGTTCCGTGGTGAGGAGCGGCCGATCAACTCGACGTTCATGCCCAGCGCTCCCAAAACCGAGATCAATGGCCTGATCATCGATGTCCCTCGCGGGGTAACCCAGATTGGCGTGATGGACGTGGTCACGCTGAACAAAGGGCAGCGCGATGGTCTGGTCGAAGGTAACGTGCTGGAGGTGATGAAAACCGGTGAAACAGTGCGTGACCGCGTGACGGGCCAACCCCTGAAAATCCCGGACGAACGTGCCGGGTTGCTCATGGTTTTCCGTACTTACGACAAACTTAGTTACGGGCTGGTACTCCACGCATCGCGCTCCTTGGCGGTCATGGATAAAGTGCGAAATCCTTAGCAGGCTCCACAAGTTACCAACAGAGTTATCCACAGCTTATTCCCGTTTGAACGGGGCTCATAACGATCAAGGATGATCTATGTCGCTGTCTGCTTTTACACCGGTTTCCCCTGCGGAACTGGAAGCTCGTTTACGTTTGCATCGGTTGCCGGAACTCGGCCCTGTGCGGTTTAAAAAATTGTTTGAGGCCTTCGGCTCTGCGTCAAAAGCCATCAGCGCGCCGGCCGGCGCTTGGCGGGCGTTAGGGTTGCCTGCTGCGTGTGCGCAAGCTCGACGTTCTGAAGAAGTCCGCGACGGTGCCAGTCACGCATTAGCCTGGCTAGAGCGTTCTGGCCAGCATTTATTGATGTGGGACCAGCCCGAGTACCCCGCGCTGCTGGCAGAAATCAGCGATGCGCCGCCGCTGTTATTCGTGGCGGGTGATCCGGGGATACTCGAGAAACCGCAACTGGCGATGGTTGGCAGTCGCCGTGCTTCGAGGCCGGGGATGGACACGGCTGCTGCGTTTTCCCGCAGTCTGGCCGGTGCAGGATTCGTCATTACGAGTGGTCTGGCCCTGGGCATCGATGCAGCCGCGCACCAGGGCGCTTTGGACGTTGGCGGGCGAACGGTCGGGGTACTTGGCACGGGACTTGAAAAGTTTTATCCACAGCGCAACCGACGACTGGCGGACGCCATGATTGCCTCAGGCAGTGCCGTGGTTTCGGAGTTCCCGCTGGACGCCGGTCCGACCCCCGGCAACTTCCCCCGACGCAATCGGATCATCAGTGGTTTATCCCTCGGCGTACTGGTGGTCGAGGCCAGTGTCGCCAGTGGTTCGCTGATCACTGCGAGGTTGGCGGCAGAGCAAGGTCGTGAGGTGTATGCGATTCCTGGATCGATTCATCATCCCGGTGCTCGCGGTTGTCATCAGTTGATTCGTGACGGTGCCGTGTTGGTGGAAACCATCGAGCACATTCTCGAAGCCTTGCGCGGCTGGCAACGGTTGCCCTTATCCACAGAAGCGCCGCCCGCCGAGACTCACCCGCTGCTGCGGTTGCTCCACGCGGCGCCGCACACCCGCGAAGCATTGGTCGACGCCATTGGCTGGGCTTTGCCGGAGGTACTGGTGGCGCTGACGGAGCTGGAGATGGACGGCCGCGCGGTGTGCGAAAACGGACGTTGGTTTGCGCGGGTGAGCTAGGTTTTATAAGGAAGATCGGTAAACTGCGCAGAGCCATTTTCCGGAGAGTTTTTCATGGTCAATCGTTGGCGCGTGCAAGAAGCCGCACGAGAAATTCGTGCAGGGGCGGTGATTGCCTACCCAACTGAAGCAGTGTGGGGCCTGGGCTGCGACCCCTGGAACGAAGAGGCAGTGGATCGACTGCTGTTGCTCAAGGGGCGTTCGGTGGAAAAAGGCCTGATTCTGGTGGCTGACAATATCCGTCAGTTCGACTTCCTGTTCGAAGACTTCCCCGAGCTGTGGATGGATCGCATGGCCAGCACTTGGCCCGGTCCGAATACCTGGCTGGTGCCGCATCAGAATCTGTTGCCGCAGTGGATCACGGGCGTGCATGAAACGGTGGCGTTGCGGGTCAGCGATCATCCTCAGGTGCGGGATTTATGCTCATTGGTCGGGCCATTGGTGTCGACTTCGGCTAACCCTCAGGGCCGGCCGGCGGCGCGTACACGGATCCGGATCGAGCAGTATTTTCGTGGGCAGATTGATGTGATCCTGGGCGGCAGCCTCGGTGGGCGCAAGAACCCGAGCGTGATTCGCGATCTGGCGACCGGGCACGTGGTGCGCCCGGACTAGCGGAAGATCGTTCCCACGCGAGTGGGAACGATCAGTGGTGCTCAGGGCAACAAAACAGTTGAGCCGGTGGTCCGGCGCGCCGACAACTCGGTCTGCGCTTTTGCGGCTTCAGCCAGCGGATAGCGCTGGCTGATATCCACCTTCAGCTTGCCGCTGATGATCATCTCGAACAGCTCGTCGGCCATACGTTGCAGGTTTTCGGCGTTGTTGGCGTAGGTCGCCAGCGTCGGTCGGGTTACGTACAGCGAACCTTTCGCCGACAGAATCCCCAGGTTGACCCCGTCTACCGCGCCAGACGCATTGCCGAAACTCACCACCAGACCCCGAGGCGCAACGCTGTCGAGGGACGTCAGCCAGGTGTCCTTGCCTACGCCGTCGTACACCACCGGGACTTTCTTGCCTTCAGTCAATTCCAGCACGCGTTGTGCGACGTTTTCATGGCTGTAATCGATGGTCGCCCACGCGCCATTGGCTTTGGCCAAGGCGGCTTTGTGCGGTGAACTCACGGTGCCGATCAGCTTCACGCCCAAGGCCTTCGCCCATTGGCAGGCCAGGGAGCCGACACCACCGGCCGCGGCGTGAAACAGGATGGTTTCGCCAGCCTTGAGTTCATACGTCTGACGCAACAAGTACTGCACGGTGAGGCCCTTGAGCATCACACCGGCCGCCTGTTCGAAGCTGATGGCGTCAGGCAGATGCACCAGATTGGCTTCCGGCAATACGTGAACGTCGCTATAGGCCCCCAACGGACCGCTGCCGTAGGCCACGCGATCACCGACTTTGAACCGCGAGACTTCGCTGCCCACTGCCTCGACCACGCCTGCGCCTTCAGCGCCAAGGCCCGAAGGCAGCGCGGGCGGTGCGTACAGACCGCTGCGGAAATAGGTGTCGATAAAATTCAGGCCGATGGCCTTGTTGGTCACTCGGACCTGATGTGGGCCGGGCTCGGCGGGTTGGTAATCCACATACTCGAGCACGTCGGGGCCGCCATGGGCACTGAATTGAATACGCTTTGCCATCTGCCTTCTCCTTGGGTCGTGTTCGGGTGACATCGCTACGAAGCCCCCTATCGGACTCCTAAGCTTGATCTTCGTCAACTGCGGCGGGTGCATCGGCGATGGTATGCTACGCGCCCGTTTGCGCCGGCCACGCTCCGATGGAGCGCCGCGTAGCTTTGCCCGATTCAAGGTGATGCCATGACTACCCGCACCGAGGCCGTAAAAGCCTATCTGCTCGACCTGCAAGACCGTATTTGCGCTGCTCTGGAAACCGAGGACGGCGGCACGCGATTTGTCGAAGACGCCTGGACCCGGCCTGCCGGTGGCGGTGGCCGTACCCGCGTGATCGAAAACGGCGCGGTGATCGAAAAGGGCGGCGTCAACTTTTCCCACGTCTTTGGCAGCGGTCTCCCACCGTCCGCCAGCGCGCACCGGCCGGAACTGGCCGGGCGTGGTTTTGAAGCGCTGGGCGTGTCGCTGGTGATTCATCCGCACAATCCGCACGTGCCCACTTCCCACGCTAATGTGCGGTTTTTCATCGCCGAAAAAGAAGGTGAAGAACCGGTCTGGTGGTTTGGCGGCGGCTTTGACCTGACCCCTTATTACGGCAACGAAGACGACTGTGTACATTGGCATCGCGTGGCTGAGCAGGCTTGCACGCCATTTGGTCCGCACGTCTATTCGCGTTACAAGGCCTGGTGTGACACCTACTTCCACATCAAGCATCGCCAGGAGCCACGCGGCATCGGCGGTCTGTTTTTCGATGACCTGAACGAGTGGGATTTCGACACCAGTTTCGCCTTCATGCGTGCCATCGGTGATGCGTTCATCGACGCTTACCTGCCGATTGTGCAGCGCCGCAAACAGGAGGCGTTCACCGCTCAACAGCGCGAGTTCCAGGAATTCCGCCGTGGGCGTTACGTGGAGTTCAACCTGGTCTATGACCGTGGCACGCTGTTCGGCCTGCAATCGGGTGGACGTACCGAGTCGATTCTGATGTCCCTGCCGCCACAAGTGCGCTGGGCCTATGACTGGAAGGCTGAGCCGGGTAGCGAAGAGGCCCGCTTGACCGAATACTTCCTGCAAGACCGCGATTGGTTGGCCAAGGCCTGAACGAGGAATCCCGATGGACCATTACGTCGTATTCGGTAACCCGATTGGCCACAGCAAGTCGCCGCTGATCCATCGCCTGTTCGCCGAGCAGACCGCCCAGCAACTCGACTACCGCACCGCTATGCCGCCGCTGGATGACTTTTGCGGTTTTGCCAAGGCATTTTTCCTTAAGGGTCGTGGCGCCAATGTCACCGTGCCGTTCAAGGAAGACGCGTATCGCCTGGCCGACAGCCTGACCGCGCGGGCGCAGCGGGCGGGGGCGGTGAACACATTGAGCAAACGGGCCGACGGCAGTTTGCTGGGCGACAACACCGACGGTGCCGGGCTGGTGCGCGATCTGACGGTCAACGCCGGATTCGGTCTGCGGGGCAAACGCATCCTGTTGCTGGGGGCTGGCGGTGCGGTGCGCGGTGCGCTGGAGCCGGTGTTGGCGCAGCGACCGGCGTCGGTGATCATCGCCAACCGCACGGTCGAGAAAGCCGAGTTGCTGGCGGAACTGTTCGCCGACCTGGGGCCCGTGTCCGCCCGTGGTTTCGCAGGTTTGCACGAGCCGGTAGACCTGATCATCAACGCCACGTCAGCTAGCCTGTCAGGCGATGTACCGCCGATTGCCAGCCGTTTGATCACGCCGGGCAAGACCGTCTGCTACGACATGATGTATGGCAAGGTGCCGACGTCGTTCTGCCGTTGGGCCAGTGAACACCGCGCCGCCGTAGCGATGGATGGTTTGGGGATGCTGGCCGAACAGGCGGCGGAAGCGTTCTACCTGTGGCGCGGCGTGCGGCCAGACACGTCGCCGGTGTTGGCTGAGCTGCGTCGGCAGTTGGCGCTCTAAGGGCGTCAACAGCGATGTCGGATCAATCCTCAAACCGTATCGGGCATTTCTCTGCGCCTTCAAGCTTTCTCAACTCCTCCACCACCGGCGGTCGCGCTCCGCGCAGGGTCAGGCTGCGGCCCTGCTTGAGCAACCGCCGCGCTTCCTGGTGGAGCATTTCCACGCCGGAATAGTCGATGAAGTTAATCTGCTGTGCTTCGATGACGACCTTCGCCCCGTGCATCCGCTGCAAGCGCACTTGCAGGTAGTGGCTGGCGCCAAAGAAGATCGAGCCGCCTACCCGCAAAATATCTTCATCGCCCTGGCGCCAATGCTGCACGTGGGGCTGCGACGTGCGTTTGAGGTAGAAGAACAATGACACCAGCACGCCGGCGTAGATCGCGGTTTGCAATGGCAGCAGCAGCGTGGCAACACACGTCAGCGCCATGACCACGAATTCGGCTCTGCTAACCCGCCACAACGCGCGAATGCCGCGATGATCCACCAATCCCCAAGCGATTAACAGGATGCTGCCGGCCATGGCCGGAATGGGAATGTGCGCGATCAGTGCCGCGCCGAAGATCGCGAACAACGCCACCCACAACGCAGAAAACACCCCGGCCAGCGGTGAGCAGGCGCCCGCGTCGTAACTCAAACCTGACCGGGTAAAGGAACCGGCTGACAGCGACCCGGAAAAAAACGCACCCACCATGTTCGATAAACCTTGAGCGCGTACTTCCTGATTGGCGTCGAGTAATTGCTGTGAGCGCGTTGACAGCGAGCGCGCAATCGACAGACTGGTGACCAGTCCGAGCATGCCCACCGCCACCGCACCGGGCAGCAACCTCAGCACCAGATCGAGGTCCAGCGGTAGCGGGCTAAAGGGCGGAAGTTGGCCGACGAACGCGGTGACTTGTTTGACATGGCCGAACATCGCCGGCCAAAGCCAGACGCACACCCCGCTCAGAACCAACGTGATCAACAAGGTGGGCCAGCGCGGTAATAGCACTTTGAGCAGTGCGCCGACGACGACGGTCGCCGCCCCCAGTACCCATGAAGGTTTATCCACCGCTGGCAAGTGTTTGATCAAGCTCATCAGGCTGTCCAGCGCTGTCGCCTGGCTGGGTAAGTCCAGGCCCAGCAGGTTCGGCAGTTGCCCAATGGCAATGACCACCGCCGCGCCGAGGGTGAAGCCCAGGACCACCGAATGGGAAACGAAATTCACCAATGCCCCGAAACGCAGCAAGCCCAATAGCCACTGAAAAATGCCCGCCAAGAGTGTCAGTAACAGGATCAGCGTGATGTAGTCCTGTGAGGCGGGGACGGCCAAAGGGCTGACGCTGGCGTAGAGAACGATCGAAATAGCCGCCGTAGGGCCGCAGATCAAATGCCACGATGAACCCCACAGGCAGGCGATCAATACCGGAATGATCGCGGCGTACAGGCCGTATTCCGGTGGGAGACCGGCGATCAAGGCGTAGGCAATGGATTGCGGCAACGCGAGAATCGCGCCGCTCAGGCCGACGATCAGGTCACGACCGACGCTGGCGCGGGTCTGCCGAGGTAGCCAAGTCAGGAACGGGAAGAGTGAATGGCGACTGGGAAAGGCCATGGGCCCTCTCGGGTGGGATTTTGCGCAAGGGTAGCAGGACAGAGTCGATCGTTCCCTCGCGCTGCGTGGGAACGATCAGTGGCGAGTCTTAAAGCTTGGCTTTTACTGCGCCCAATGCATCCTGCCCCTCTAACGTCTTGACGCCGTCGAGCCATTTATCCAGCACCGCCGGATTGGCCTTGATCCAGGCTTTGGCCGCGTCAGCATTGCTGACTTTCTTGTTCACCACCTCGGACATGATGCTGTTCTCCATTGCCTGGGTGAAACTCAGGTTGGTGAGCAACTTGCCGACGTTCGGGCAGGCCTGTGCATAACCTTTGCGGGTCAGTGTATAAACCGCGCCGGTGTCGCCAAAGTACTTCTCGCCGCCCTTCAGGTAATGCATTTTCAACTGCACATTCATGGGGTGCGGGGTCCAGCCGAGGAATGTTACGAATTTCTGTTTTTTCACTGCGCGAGATACTTCCGCCAGCATCGCCTGCTCGCTGGACTCAATCAGCTTCCACTGTCCAAGCTCGAAATCGTTCTTCTTGATGATGTCTTGCAGCGAGATATTGGCCGGGGCGCCGGAACCGATGCCGTAGATTTTCTTGTCAAACTTGTCGGCAAACTTGTTCAGGTCGGCAAAGTTATGCACACCCGCATCCCATACGTAATCCGGGACCGCCAGCGTGAATTCGGTGCCGTCGAGGTTTTTCGCCAGTTGCGTCACATCGCCAGTGGCCACGAACTTGTCGTAGAAGCCCTGTTGCGCGGGCATCCAGTTACCCAAAAATACATCGACCTGGCCATCCTTCAGGCCGCCGAAGGTGATCGGCACCGCGAGGGTGTCGACTTTGGCCTTGTAGCCCATGCCGTCCAGCAGAAAACCGGTGATGGCATTGGTGGCGGCGATGTCGCTCCAGCCCGGGTCGGCCATCTTTACCGTGTCGCAGCTCTGATCGGCATACGCCGAAGCACTGCCCAGCGCCAGCAGGCCGATGGTCAGTACTGTGGATAACCTTTGCATGGACTTCCCCTTCACATTATTGGTTTTGGCAGGGTTGTGGATAACGTGCTTTGCGCTCCAGGTCATCGAGGTCGATGTGGTTGCGCATGTACTGCTGACTGGCATCCACCAGCGGCTGGTGATCCCAGCTCTTCAGTTTGCCAACGGTTAAAGCCTGTGCGACGAATCGCCGACGCCGTTGGCTGGCGAGAACCTGTTGGTGAATCGCCGGGATGTTCCATTTGGCACGGGCCTCGAGGATAAAATCCTCGAAAAGCGCCTGATGTTGCAGCGATTGACTAAGTTCTTCCTGCTCGCGTGGGTCGTTGTGCAAGTCGAAGAGTAGGCATGGGTCATCTTCGCTGTAGATAAATTTATAGGCGCCGCGGCGAATCATCATCAGCGGGCTGATGGTGCCTTCGGCCATGTATTCGCCAAACACCTCGTCGTGACCGCCCTGGCCTTGCAGGTGTGGCACCAGCGACCGGCCATCCAGCGGCAGGCCCGGCTCCAGTGAGCCACCGGCCAGTTCGACGAAGGTCGGCAGCAGGTCCGCCGTGGAAACGGCAGCGCTGACCCGCCCCGCCTCGAACTGCCCCGGCGCACTGATCAACAGCGGGACGCGGGCAGCCATTTCAAACCAGTGCATTTTGTACCAGAGCCCACGCTCGCCGAGCATGTCGCCGTGATCACCTGAGAACACAATAATGGTCTGATCAATCAACCCGGTTTCTTCGAGTGTTTGCAGGAGTTTGCCGACGTTGCTATCGATATAGCTGCACGCACCGAAATACGCCCGACGCGCGTCGCGAATCTTATCCACAGGCAGCGGCTTGTTCCACAGGTCGTAAACCTTGAGCAAACGCTGGGAGTGCGGATCGAGTTCGGCCTGTGCCGGGGTGTCCGGCAACGGGATGTCGGCGTCGTCGTATAAATCCCAAAAGGCCTTGGGAATGGTGTACGGGTCGTGTGGGTGGGTCATCGACACCGTCAGGCAGAACGGTTGGTCACCGTCCTGGCGGATGTGATCGAACAAGTACTGCTGCGCCTTGAACACCACCTCTTCGTCGAAATCCAGTTGGTTGGTGCGTACACACGGCCCCGCTTGCAGAACCGAGGACATGTTGTGGTACCAGCTCGGCCGCACGTTGGGTTCGTCCCAGTTCACGGACCAGCCGTAGTCGGCTGGGTAAATGTCGCTGGTCAGGCGTTCTTCATAGCCGTGGAGCTGGTCTGGGCCGCAAAAGTGCATTTTGCCGGACAACGCGGTGCGGTAGCCCAGGCGTCGCAGGTAGTGGGCGTAAGTCGGTACGTCGGCGGGAAAGTCGGCGGCGTTGTCGTAGGCGCCGATTTTGCTCGGCAGTTGACCACTGACCAACGTGAAACGTGACGGCGCGCAGAGTGGGCTGTTGCAGTAAGCGGCGTCGAACACCACGCCTTGCGCGGCGAGGCGGCTGATATTCGGCAGTTTGATGGGCGATGGACCGTACATCGGCAACATGGGCGCGGCCATCTGATCGGCCATGATGAAAAGAATATTTTTGCGCTTCATGGGATCGCGGCATTCCATAGTGGATATTTATGCGAGAGTGCTGTGATCGAGCATGTAACCCACGACTTTTGCGGTAAAGCCCTCGCACGGCAATGACTAGGATAAGCACAGCTTATGTTTGAAGCCCTTGGTGATGTGTCCCTCGACCTGCTGCGTGCCTTCGAAGCGGCGGCACGTCATCACAGCTTCACCGCGGCGGCGGTGGAATTGGGCACCACGCAGCCGGCTATTAGCCAGCAGATCAAACGGTTGGAAGAGCAGCTCGGTACGCGGTTGTTTGACCGGATTTATCGCGGTATCGAATTAACCGAGCCAGGCACGATACTGTTCGAGCAAGTTCAGCTCGGTTTGCAGAATATCGACGCAGGATTAACCGCGATAAGCGCACAACAGCAGCATGAGGTGTTGCAGGTTGCCACCGATTTCGCCTTTGCCGCGTACTGGTTGATGCCGCGCCTGCACCGCTTTCATCAAGCCAACCCTCAAGTCGATGTCAGCCTCGTCACCAATGAGCGCAACCACAACATGTTGCGCACCGATATCGACGTCGCCATTTTGTTCGGCGATGGTCGCTTCAAGCAGGGCGAAAGCCACTGGCTCTTCAGCGAGGAAGTGTTCCCTGTTTGCAGCCCGCTGTTGGTGAAGGACCGCGCCCTGCCTTTGCCGGCGCAATCGCTGCTGGCGTTGCCATTGCTGCACCTGCGCGGCGAAAACAGCAGCAACTGGTTTGACTGGAGTGGCGTATTTCGCGAGTTGGGCATTGCGTCCGCGCCGGCGCCGGGGCAGCTGCGCTTTGATAACTACACCTTGCTAATACAGGCAGCGATTGGCGGCCAAGGCGTGGCCATCGGTTGGCGCCACCTTGTGGATAACTTGCTGACCCAGGGTCTGCTGTGTCGCCCCATCGCTGAAACTGTGCTCTCGCGACTTGGCTATTACGTGGTTTTGCCCCAGCGCAAACGGCGCTCAGTGTTGATTCAGCAGTTTGTGCAATGGTTGATGGCCGAGCAGGCCAGCAGCGCGCAATCACTGAGCGGGCTCGCGCTTCCTTCTATCGCGGTATAGGGTCGGCTGCGATGAAGTTCACGTGTTGACCGACGTGGAGATTGAGGCGCAGCTCATCGACAATCCCCACGGCCACCCGGTTCAGGCGCTCCAACGGTTCTGCCAGGCCTGCTTCCTGGCGGCTGCTGACCCGGCTGAAATGCTCAAGGGTCAGCCCGCCGATTGCGCGGGGCGTATTCACCAGCGTCCATTGCAAGCGACTGCTGCGCAGGGCATCGAGGATTTCTTCAGCGGCGCAGGATTGCAGGCGGTTTTCCAGTTGAAGCTGGTCCAGACCGACGAAATCGCCCACCAGGAACAAGCGACGGACGCCGACAGCGTCCATGCCGGCGATCAGTGAGTCGACGGCCAGCACCTGTTCGACCGGTCCCGGTAAGGTGGTTTTTTCAATGTACTCGCTGTTCATCGGCAATCCCGGTGCGTCGAGCAAGACAATTACCGCCGAGGCGCCGGCGACGCTCTGCTTCACTCGCTCGGCACTGAACACGTCACCGCTCTTGGTGCGCAAGCCCGGACGTGGCGCGAGCGCGGTCAGATCATCCAGAATGGCGATCACTTCATGTTGGCGCCTTAGCATTTCAGCCATCAGCGCGCTGCCCAGGCTACTCATGGCACCATAAAGCACCACTTTTACTACCGGGTTTTCGGCATCTTTCATCGCTGAGTTCCCGTTTTTCCACAGATATGACGTGTGACCTGTGGGCAACGGCGAGGGTTCGACCGGGTTTAGGGAGACTGCCATGCAACGCATCAAGGGCTACCACGCCCATGTCTATTTCGACGCCACGACCATCGATCAGGCGCGGGCTTTGTGTGAACAGGCCGCGCAATTGTTTCCGTTGAAGAAGGGGCGCATGCATGAACGCCCGGTCGGACCGCATCCGGACTGGAGCTGCCAGTTGGATTTCGTTGCGCAATACATCGGCGTAGTGCTGCCGTGGCTGGCGCTCAACCGTAAAGGTTTGGTGGTGTTTCTGCACCCGGACACGGGCAACGATTTGCTCGACCACACCGAATACGCAATCTGGATGGGTGCTGTTCGTCCACTGGATTTGTCTGTTTTTTGATCAGGTCTGTGTGTTGCCGTCCGACGACCGGTGGCACATGCGGTCAAACCTTTCACCATCGAAAGCTGGCTGAAAGGTTCCACGATTAGGATCGCCTCCCCTACCGGCAAAAGACCGGTTAGCCACGCCTGTGTTTTATCGCTGGCGCGGCTCAATTAACAACAACAATGGTGATTTGCGATGTCCTTTACTCCCCGCCCTTTCGCTGCAACTCCGCCCGTAAGCCTCGTGCTTCTCGTTCTGCGCTAACCCACCCGGTTCGCCCATTCCCTAGCCGCGCTACGCCTGGAGTTTTCTCATGCTGACTTTCCTTGGCTTTGCCATGGTCATCACGTTCATGTTCCTGATCATGACCAAGCGCCTTTCCGCGCTGATCGCCCTGATCATCATTCCGATTGTCTTCGCCCTGTTTGGCGGTTTTGCGCCGAAGATCGGCCCGATGATGCTCGAAGGCATCACCAAGCTGGCGCCGACCGGCGTGATGCTGATGTTTGCCATTCTCTACTTCGCCCTGATGATCGACTCCGGGCTGTTCGACCCGGCCGTGCGCAAGATCCTCAAACTGGTTAAAGGCGACCCGTTGAAAGTGTCGGTCGGCACCGCCGTACTGGCGCTCGTCGTGTCCCTGGACGGTGACGGCGCGACCACGTACATGATCTGCGTGGCCGCCATGCTGCCGCTCTACAGCCGCATCGGAATGAGCCCGCGGATCATGGCCGGCCTGATCATCCTCGCTGGTGGCGTGATGAACATGACCCCTTGGGGCGGGCCGACCGCCCGTGCGGCCAGCGCGCTGCATGTGGACCCTTCGGATATCTTCGTGCCGATGATCCCTGCGATGCTGGCCGGTGTGGTGGCGATCCTGGCGATTGCCTACTTCTACGGTAAACGCGAGCGCGCTCGCTTGGGTGAATTACACCTGGCGGGCGACGACTCCGACCACAGTGAAATCAGCGTTTCCCAGTACCCGGATGCGCGTCGTCCGAAGCTGATCTGGTTCAACGGTTTGCTGACCCTGGCGCTGATGTGCGCCCTGATCGCTGGGTTGTTACCGCTGCCCGTGCTGTTCATGGTGGCGTTCAGTATCGCCATGATCGTCAACTATCCTTGCCTGCAACAGCAGAAGGACCGCGTCGCGGCGCACGCCGGTAGCGTGTTGTCGGTGGTCGGCCTGATCTTCGCCGCCGGTATCTTCACCGGCATTCTGACCGGCACCGGCATGGTCGATGCCATGTCCAAAAGCTTGCTGGCGGTGATTCCGGACTTCCTCGGCCCTTACCTGGCGGTGATTACCGCGCTGGTAAGCATGCCGTTCACGTTCTTTATGTCGAACGACGCGTTCTATTACGGTGTGCTGCCGGTACTCGCCGAAGCGGCCAGCCATTACGGCATCACCGCCGTAGAAATGGCGCGTGCCTCGATCGTCGGTCAGCCCGTCCATTTGCTGAGCCCGTTGGTGCCATCGACTTACCTGTTGGTGGCCCTGGCCGGCATTGAATTTGGTGATCATCAGCGCTTTACCCTGAAATGGGCGGTGCTGGTGTGCCTTTGCATACTGGTTGCAGCATTGCTGATGGGGATTTTTCCGCTGTTCAGCACTCTATAAGCCAAGACTCACCATGACGGGGCTGTGCTTCGTGTCCTGAAGCCTGGCCCCAGCATGGTTTAACACCTACACAAAGGAATACACATGGAATGGCTGACCAACCCTGAAATCTGGGTTGCCTTCTTCACCCTGACCGCCCTGGAAATCGTCTTGGGCATCGACAACATCATCATGATTTCGATCCTGGTCAGCCGCATGCCCAAGCACATGCAGGCGCGCACCCGGATCTTCGGCCTGGCGCTGGCCATGATCACGCGGATTCTGTTGCTGCTGTCGATCACGTGGGTCATGCGCCTGACGGCCGACCTGTTCGTGGTGTTCGGCCAGGGTATTTCCGGGCGCGACCTGATCCTGTTTTTCGGTGGTCTGTTCCTGCTGTGGAAGAGCTCTCAAGAGATGTACCACGCACTTGAAGGCGAAGATGAGAGCAATGAGGAGCCGGGGGGCAAGGGCGGCAAGTTTCTTTACACCATCATCCAGATTGCGATCATTGACATCGTGTTCTCGCTGGACTCGGTGATCACCGCCGTAGGTATGGTTTCCCACGTGCCGGTGATGGTGGCGGCGATCATCGTCGCGGTGCTGGTGATGATGTTGGCGGCTGGAAAAATCAGCGAGTTCATCGACAAGCACCCGTCGCTGAAGATGCTCGCCCTGGCCTTCCTGTTAGTGGTCGGGACCGTGTTGATTGCTGAAGCGTTTGGCGTACACGTGCCCAAAGGCTACGTCTACTTCGCCATGGCGTTCTCGCTGGCGGTGGAAGCGATCAACATCAAGTTGCGCACCGCGATCGCGAAAAAGAAGAAACAACAGGACCCGGTGAAACTGCGCAAGGACATTCCGGGGCAGTGACCCGCCTGTTTTTGCTCAGCCCAAGGGTATTGGACACCCGTCTCTAGCGATAGCGCAGGGTGATTCTCCCTCCGGTGGGTCGAGGTTATTCAGCACTCGGCTCGCCGCCCTTTCCCCGAGCATGATGATTGGCCGAATGCCGCTCCGTGGCAGGTCAATCAACGCTCATGTTGAAGGCAATGCCGGCCTTGCGGGCCGGTGCGCTGGCACCCGAGGTGCGCTGTTCAAACCTTGGCGGGTTTGCATCTGGCTTTGATCCTCTTTCCCACTTCCGCATCAAGCTGTTTTTATGACAGTTTTGTTTCAGTCGGCGCTTTAGCTATGCGATGCTGGCGCGCAGGCCGTTAGCCAACTACAGCTTAAGTACAGAACGTAGAACGTCGCGCGGTATCGTCAACTTGCCCCTTTGGGGCGCTACCACCACAGGGGGCCCAGCATGCTGACCCTGCTCAATTTGTTATCTGCCGTGACCTTGCTGATTTGGGGCACGCACATCGTCCGAACCGGCATCCTGCGGGTCTACGGCTCCAACCTGCGCCATGTGATTGGCCAGAACATGTCCAGGCGCTGGCTGGCGTTCGTCGCCGGAATTCTGGTGACTGCCATGGTCCAGAGCAGCAACGCCACGGCGATGCTCGTCACCTCGTTTGTGGGTCAGGGCCTGATGGCATTGACCCCGGCCCTGGCGACGATGCTTGGCGCCGACGTCGGAACGGCGTTGATGGCACGGGTGCTGACGTTCGACCTGTCGTGGCTGTCGCCGCTGCTGATCTTCCTGGGAGTGATTTTCTTCCTGTCGCGCAAACAGACCCGCGTTGGACAGATGGGCCGGGTCAGTATTGGCCTGGGGCTGATCATCCTGGCGCTGCAATTGATCGTCGAAGCTGCCGCGCCGATTACCCAAGCCCAAGGGGTGAAAGTGATCTTCGCGTCCCTGACTGGCGACCTGCTGCTCGATGCATTGGTGGGCGCGCTGTTTGCGATGGTCTCCTACTCCAGCCTGGCGGCGGTCTTGCTCACGGCGACCCTGGCCGGTGCCGGTGTGATCAGTTTGCCCGTTGCGATCGGCCTGGTGATCGGCGCCAATATTGGCAGCGGTATCCTGGCGTTCATGAGTACCAGCATGCAGAACGCCGCGGGTCGCCAGGTGGCGCTCGGCAGTCTGCTGTACAAACTGATTGGCCTGCTGCTGATCATTCCGGTGCTCGACCCGTTGGTACATTGGATCGACAGCCTGGACTTCAGTCCCCAGGAAATGGTCATCGGCTTTCACCTGCTCTACAACACCGCGCGCTGCCTGATTCTGTTGCCCAGCGTGGGCCTGATGGCCAAACTCTGCGCCTGGCTGCTGCCCGAGCGTGCAGAAGTCAACGGCATGGCCAAACCCCGGCACCTGGACCCGACCGCGCTGGTTACTCCCAGCCTGGCCCTGGCCAACGCCGCCCGGGAAACCCTGCGCATTGGCGACCTGATCGACAACATGCTTGAAGCCATGCTTGACGTGCTGGGGGGAAAACAGACGGCGGTGACCCTGGAAATGCGGCGCCTGACCGATGATATCGACGCGTTGTACAGCGCGATCAAACTCTACCTGGCGCAAATGCCGCGCGAGGACCTCAGCGAACAAGACAGCCGACGCTGGGCTGAAATCATCGAATTGGCGATTAACCTGAAACTGGCCAGTGATTTGATTGAACGCATGCTGCGCAAGGTGCAGCAGCAAAAGACCTCGCAGCGCCGTTCGTTTTCCGAGGTTGGCCTTGAAGAGTTGTCAGGGCTGCACAGTCAGCTGATTTCCAACCTGCGCCTGGGGTTGTCGGTGTTCCTCAGTGGCGATCCGGAAAGTGCGCGCCAGCTGTTACGTGAGAAACGCCGTTTTCGCGCACAGGAGCGGCGTCTGGCGCACGCGCACGTCAGTCGGTTGCAGCGCAAGATTGTGCAAAGTATCGAAACCAGTTCGCTGCATCTGGAACTGATCGCCGACATGAAGCGCCTGAATTCGCTGTTCTGCAGCAGTGCCTACGTGGTGTTGGAAACGACCGACACCGGCGCGCTGGAAGTCGACGATATCAGCGACATCACGCATTCGCCTTGAACGTCTGAGACGGTGGTCAGTCAGTAGCAAGGAGGTCGCTTCAAGCTTATCGTTGGAACGGCGCCCGGAGCAGGTGACCACCGATCAGTTGTGGTAGCGAGCCTGCTCGCGATGGCTGCCTGGAAAGCGACACTGATCTTTACTCGGCCGTATGGAAGCTTGTTATGCGTTGTCTGTTGTTTGCCTGCCTGTTGCTCGGATCACTTCCTTCGTTTGCCCTGGATCGCTTTCAGGTCGAGGGCTATTCGCTGCCCAACGGCCTGCAATTGCTGCTCAAACCCGGTAGCGAGCGCGGGCATGTGGCGATTCGTCTGGTGGTAGGCGTCGGCCTGGATGATTTCGGCTGTGCTGACAAGGAGTTGCCGCACCTGCTCGAACACCTGCTGTTTAGCGGCATCGACGCCAGCGGTGAGGGCGGTCTGGAGGAGCGCATGCAGGCATTGGGCGGTGAATGGAACGCTTACACCAGCAACGCCGACACCACTTTCGTGATCGAGGCCCCGGCGAAAAATCAGCGCCAGGTTCTCGACCTGCTGCTGGCGCTGCTGACTCAGACCCGTGTCGATGACAACGCGATTACCGCCGCCAAACAGGTGGTTGAGCGCGAAGACGGTGGCCACTATTCGCACCTGCAACGCTGGCTCGACCGCCAGGACCTGGGCCACACCGCCAGTAATCAACTGGCCGTTGAGCTGGGCCTCAAGTGCGCCGAGCACGCGGAAGTCGATCACCTGACACGCGAGCAACTGGAGAACGTGCGCAAGGCCTGGTATGCGCCCAACAACATGACGCTGATCATGGTCGGCGAACTCGACCGTTTGCTACCGGCTTATCTGGAGCGGACCTGGGGCGCGCTCGACGCCGTCGACCCCACGGATCATCAGCCCTTGCCGGACATCAACGCCACCGCCGCGCATGAACGCAGCCTGATCCACGGTTTCGTCGGTGGCAGTGCCAAATTGCACTGGCTGGTGCCGGAACCTTCACTCGAAGAGGTGCCCGACGAAACGTTTGACGTGCTCAAGGATTATCTGGACTGGGCGCTTTATCGTCAGTTGCGCCTGGCCCACGGTTTGTCTTACGGGCCCTGGGCCGAGCGGGAGTTGTTCGGTGGCGTGGGCTTCATGAGCCTTAACGCTGACATTGAGCGCGATAACGTCGCTGAGGCCGAGCAGGTGCTGGAAGAGTTGAAGGCCGATTTGCTCAAAAACGGCCTCGACGCGGGCTCGTTCAACCGGCTGAAACAGGCGGCCATTGCTCGCCAGGCCTGGGCTGTTCAAGGTAACAGCGCACTGGCCGATTACTACTGGAGTGCGCTGGGGGACTATGAGGACGGCCGGTTCGCCGATCCAGCGCGGGCGCTGCAAGGCGTGACGCTGGAAGACGCCAACAAGGCGATGCGCGCGTTGCTGATGCAGCCGGGCTATTGGCGGGTCGAGACGCCGCTGATGAGTTATGACCAGTTGCTGTGGGCGGCTGCGGGGGGCTTGGGCGTGGGCGTGCTCGGCGTATTGGCCTGGCGCCTGCGCCGTCGGCGCTAAGCGAACGCTGGCGATTGGCATCGCGTTAACTGAGTGGCATTGGCGTCAGCGCCCTCGCCACACCCCACCCGCGGCGTTAATCTGCCGGGGTTTTTTCCTACAACCAGTGCGAAGCGCCGAATGCCCAACTTGACCCTTTACGTACAGCGCCTCCTGGAATTGATGAAGCGCTATCCAGGGGTCATTGCGCTCGGCGGTTTTATCTCCGGGGTATGCAGTTTCATTCTGGTGGACCGTCAACAAGGATTGGCGACCTGGATCACCACGATCATGCTGATCAGTTGGGTCTGGCTGATGCTGGAAAACAGCCTGACGCAACTGTTCACCAAAGTCTTCAAGCGCGAAATTCCGCAACCGTTGCTGCGCTACGCCACGCAGATGATTCATCAGGAAAGCCTGTTCTTCGTCCTGCCATTCTTTTTTATCACCACCACCTGGAACAGCGGGCAACTGGTGTTCACCGGGTTGCTCGGGGCGGCGGCGCTGATTTCCATTACCGACCCGCTCTACTACAAATGGCTCGCGCCCCGGCGTTGGGCGTTTCTGGCATTGCATACGCTGACGCTGTTCGCTGCTCTGCTCACCGCGCTGCCGGTGATCCTGCACCTGACCACCTCCCAGAGTTTCAAACTGGCGCTGGGCATTTCCGTGTTGCTGTCATTCCCGAGCCTGGCGTCGATTTTTCCGATTCGCACCGTGCGCAATGCGCTGGCGATTCTGAGCATCACCCTGGGCATCGGCGCGGTCGGTTGGCTGCTGCGCTCCTGGGTGCCACCGGCGACCCTGTGGATGACCGACGTGGCGATCAGCACCCGCTTGCAGGACCGCACCCCTGGCGAGAGCCTGGACGACGTCAGCGTCGCGCAGATTCGTGGCGACGGCCTCTACGCGTACACGGCCATCAACGCCCCACGAGGTCTGGACGAGCGGATTTATCACGTCTGGCAATTTGAAGGCAAAGAGGTCGACCGCATCGCGCTGGATATCCACGGCGGACGCAATGAAGGCTATCGCGCCTGGAGCCATAAACAGAACTTCCCCGGCAACCCGGCCGGAAACTGGCAGGTTCGGGTGCTGACCGAGGATGGCCAAGTGATTGGCGTGCTGCGATTTAAGATCACGGACAGCACGCCGATCAAAGAAAAGTAAGCCGGTTCGTGCTATTACGTAGCACTGCGTAAAAGCCGAACAAGCACGGAGCCTATGACCAGCAGTACATTGCCCGGCAGTGCCCAACTGGACACCTCCCATACTCCTGCGCAACTGCGGGTGACCGGTGACTGGACGCTCCTCCATTACGCCGATCTCAAGCGCCTGGGCGACACGCTTCGCGGCCAGTACGACGACAGCACTGACATTGACCTCAATGGCTTGGGTGCGCTCGACACCGCAGGCGCTTCGCTGTTGGTGGAGTTATTGGGGGCGGAGCGTCTTGGCCGCTCCACCGAGCACCCGCAGTGCGCCGTCTCCCCCGCCAACCGCGCGTTGCTGCACACGGTTTATTGCTCGCTCAGTAATTTCTGCATACCGCTCAAAGAACCGGAAATCAGCGTCGGCATTCAACTGCTGACCCGCATTGGCCGCGCCGTTGACGCGGTCTGGCAGGACACCTTGCAGTTGCTGGGCTTCGTCGGCCTGATCCTCGAAACCATCGCCCGCCACCTCTTTCGCCCCAAGCGTTGGCGCATCACGCCAATGGTCGCGCACATCGAACAGACCGGGCTCGACGCTGCACCCATTGTCGCCCTGCTGACCTTTCTGGTGGGCGCGGTGGTGGCGTTTCTCGGGGCGACGGTGCTGGCCAGTTTCGGCGCGAGTGTGTTCACCGTGGACCTCGTTGCGTTCTCGTTCCTGCGTGAGTTTGGCGTCTTGTTGACCGCGATCCTCATGGCCGGCCGCACCGCGAGTGCCTTTACCGCCCAAATTGGCTCGATGAAGGCCAACGAAGAAATCGATGCGATCCGCACCCTGGGCCTCGATCCGATTGAGTTGCTGGTCGTGCCGCGAGTCTTGGCGCTGCTGGTGGCGTTGCCAATGCTGACCTTCGTGGCGATGCTTTCGGGGATTATCGGTGGCGGCGTGGTGTGCGCGTTGTCGTTGGGTATTTCGCCGGCGATGTTTCTCTCGTTGCTGCAATCAGACATCGGCGTTCAGCACTTTTTGGTGGGGATCGTCAAAGCGCCGATCTTCGCGTTCCTGATCGCTGCCATCGGTTGCCTGGAAGGCTTCAAAGTCAGCGGCAGCGCCGAATCTGTTGGGGCCCACACCACGTCCAGTGTGGTGCAGTCGATTTTCGTGGTGATCGTCCTTGATGCCGTCGCCGCACTGTTTTTCATGGAGATGGGCTGGTGAGTCGTCTACCCCGAGCGCCCACCGAGACGGTGATTGAAGTGCGTGGTTTGGCCAATCGTTTTGGCAGTCAAAGCGTGCATGAAAACCTCGACCTAGAGGTGTACAAGGGTGAAATCCTGGCCGTGGTCGGTGGTTCAGGCAGCGGAAAGTCGGTGCTACTGCGCAGCATTGTCGGGCTGCGTCGCCCCAGCGAAGGGGTGGTTAACGTCTTCGGCAAAAACCTGCCGACGCTGTCCGGGCATGAGCGTTCGATGGTTGAACGGCGCTTCGGGGTGTTGTTCCAGAAGGGCGCCCTGTTCTCTTCGCTGACGGTGACCGAGAACGTCGCCCTGCCGCTGATCGAACACGCAGGCCTGAGCCGGGCCGACGCCGAGCACTTGGCGGCGGTGAAGCTGGCGTTGGCCGGGCTGCCGCTGTCGGCGGCAGACAAGTACCCCGCTTCACTGTCCGGCGGCATGATCAAACGCGCGGCACTGGCCCGAGCCTTGGCGCTGGACCCGGACATCCTGTTTCTTGACGAGCCCACGGCTGGCCTCGACCCGATTGGCGCCGCAGCCTTCGACCAGTTGATCCTGACCCTGCGCGACGCCCTGGGGCTGAGTGTGTTTCTGGTGACCCACGACCTCGACACGCTTTACACCATTACCGACCGCGTGGCGGTGCTGGCGCAAAAAAAAGTGCTGGTGGCCGATGCCATCGACAAAGTCTCGGAAACCGACGACCCGTGGATTCACGAATACTTCCATGGCCCTCGCGGCCGCGCGGCGCTTAACGCCGCTCAACAGCTCAACGAGGTCTGATATGGAAACCCGAGCCCATCATGTGTTGATCGGCCTGTTCACCGTGATTGTGGTGGCGGGCGCCCTGCTCTTCGGTCTGTGGCTGGCCAAGTCCAGCGTCGACAGCGAGTTCCAGGATTATGAAATCGTCTTCAACGAGGCGGTCAGCGGTTTGTCCAAAGGCAGTTCGGTGCAGTACAGCGGGATCAAGGTCGGTGACGTCGTGACGCTGCGTCTGGACCCCAAAGACCCGCGTCGGGTGCTGGCGCGGATTCGCCTGGGCGGTGAAACGCCGATCAAGGAAGACACCCAGGCCAAACTGGCGCTGACCGGCATCACCGGCACCTCGATCATCCAGCTCAGCGGCGGTACACCGCAAAGCCCGCAACTCAAAGGCAAGGACGGTGAGTTACCAACGATCGTTGCAGCGCCCTCGCCCATCTCCCGTTTGATGAACGACAGCAACGACCTCATGAGCGGCGTGAATACGCTGATGCAGAACGCCAATCATATGTTTTCGTCGGATAACGTCGAGCGCATCAGCAGTATCCTCGAACACCTGGAGCAAACCACTGGCGTCATCGCCGACCAGCGTGGCGACATCCGGCAGGCGATGCAGCAACTGGCGTCCATCGGCAAACAGGCCGGCGCCACGCTCGAACAGACTACCGCGCTGATGCGTAACGCCAATGGCCTGCTCAACGATCAGGGCAAGCAGATGTTCAGCAGTGCCGAGCAGGCTATGAAGTCGCTGGAGCAAAGCACCGCCACCATCAACACGTTGCTGACGACCAATCAGGATTCCCTGAACAGCGGCATGCAAGGCCTCAATGGCCTGGCACCGGCGGTGCGTGAACTGCGCGACACCCTGACGTCGTTGCGGGCCATTTCCAAGCGCCTTGAGGCCAACCCCAGCGGTTACCTGTTGGGCAGCGACAAGAACAAGGAATTCACGCCATGAAGCTGACCCACATTGCCCTCCTCGCCAGTGTTACGTGGCTCAGTGCCTGCTCGATCCTGCCCACGTCCGAGCCCTCGGATGTCTACCGCTTACCGACGGCCCAGAGCAACGTGGCGACCCTTCACGGTGCGCCGCTGCGCTGGTCGCTGCGCCTGGCGAAACCCCAGGCCAGCGAGGCGTTGAACAGCCCGAGGATCGCCGTGATTGCGCAAGGCGATCTGCTCAGCAGTTACAAAGCGGCGCGCTGGAGCGACCCGGCGCCGGTGTTGCTGCGCAATCGGTTGCTCGATGGTTTTCAGCGTGATGGCCGGGTGTCGCTGTTGAGCACTGATGACAGCAACTTCCAGGCGGATCTGGAGTTGGGTGGCAGCTTGCAGGCGTTTCAGACCGAGTATCAGGGCGCGACGGCCAGTGTGGTGGTGCGCCTCGATGCGTTGCTGGTGCGCGGTTATGACCAGCGCATTCTCGCCAGTCGCCGTTTTGAAGTGCGCCAGCGGTTGAGTGAGGTACAGGTGCCGGCGGTGGTCGCGGGGTTTGGCCAGGCTTGCGATCAATTGACGGCGCAAGTGGTGGCGTGGGCGGTTGAGCAAGGGGCGGCACTTGCGCCACCGCCGAAACTTTGATGCCTACCCCGATTTAAGGTGGAGGCTGGCTTGTCCGCGAAGGCGGTGTGACCTTCAGCATTGAGCTTGGCTGCGCTGGCGTCATCGCGGACAAGCCCGCTCCCACAAGGGATTTCGGTTAGCCAAAGAACCAGTAGCAAATGAAGATCGCGCCGACGACGCCGGCAAACTCCGCCAACAACGCACACCCCACGGCATGTCGCGCCCGCTGGATGCCCGCTGCGCCGAAGTACACTGCCAGTACATAGAACGTTGTTTCCGTGCTGCCCTGAATCGTCGCCGCCACCAGCGCCGGGAAGCTGTCCACCCCGGAGGTCTTCATGGTCTCGATCAGCATCGCCCTGGCGGCGCTGCCGGAGAACGGTTTGACCATCGCTGTGGGCAGGGCATCGACAAAGCGCGTGTCCCAACCGGCCCACTCCACCAGGTGCCGAATCCCGTCGAGGCCGAAGTCCAGCGCCCCGGAAGCCCGCAACACGCCGACTGCGCACAACATTGCCACCAGATACGGCAGCAAGTTTTTGGCCACGTCGAAGCCTTCTTTGGCCCCTTCGACGAACGCTTCGTACACCTTCACTTTGCGCAGCGCGCCAATGATCAGGAACAGCATGATCAGCCCGAACAGTGTCAGGTTGCCGAGGATCGAGGACAGGCCGGCCAGCGCGGTCGCCGAGAGCGTTGCCAGCAGCGCCATGAAGCCACCGAGGGCTAAGGCGCCGGGAATCAGGTAGGCGAGCACCACCGGGTCCCAGATGCGCAGGCGTTGCATGAAGGCCACTGAGAGAAAGCCGACGATGGTCGAGCAACTGGTGGCCAGCAGGATCGGCAGAAACACCAACGTCGGGTCCGGCGCACCTTGCTGGGCGCGGTACATGAAAATCGTCACCGGCAGCAGGGTCAGGGACGAGGCGTTGAGCACCAGGAACAGGATTTGCGCGTTGCTGGCGATGGTGGTGCTGGGATTGAGCTCTTGCAGCGCCTTCATGGCTTTCAAGCCAATCGGTGTGGCTGCGTTGTCCAGACCCAGGGCATTGGCGGCGAAGTTTAGGGTGATCAGGCCAATGGCCGGGTGCCCCGGCGGCACTTCCGGCATCAGCCGCAGGAACAGCGGCCCCAAGGCCTTGGCCAACCAGTCCACGATCCCGGCTTTCTCGGCGATTCGCAGAAACCCGAGCCAGAGCGTGAGGGTGCCGAACAGCAGGACCATGACCTCGACCGACAACTTGGCCATGGCGAAAATGCTTTCCACCATTGCCGCGAAGATCCCGGCGTTGCCACCGATCAGCCACTGCGCCAGCGCCGACACGGCGGCCACAATGAAGAAGCCAAGCCACAGCCCATTAAGCATCAGTCAAATCCCCCGAAGAATGCGGCGAATGATAGCGGGGTAGCCAGAAACGACAAACCCCGGATTTCTCCGGGGTTTGTTTTGGCGCTGCATCAGGTTTGTTGAACCCAATGCTATGGGCTCGCCTCAATGCATCTAACGCTGTCGCGCAGGGTCATGCATCAGTTGCTGGAGGATTCACCCGCCGGCAACTTAGTCTTGGTGCGCCAGTGCGGCAGCGAGTTCCAGTAGCGCTCGCCCTTGGCATCGTCGTACATGCCTTCCCAGCGAGAGATGACCAGCACCGCCAAGGCGTTGCCGATCACGTTGAGTGCGGTACGGGCCATGTCCATGATGCGGTCGACACCGGCAATAAACGCCAGGCCTTCCAGCGGAATGCCCACGCTGCCCAAGGTCGCCAGCAGGACCACGAAGGACACGCCCGGTACGCCGGCGATGCCTTTGGAGGTGACCATCAGGGTCAGTACCAACAGCAACTGCTGGCTGATGGACAGGTCGATGCCGTAGAGCTGAGCAATGAAAATCGCCGCGATGCTTTGGTACAGCGTTGAACCGTCGAGGTTGAACGAGTAACCGGTCGGCACCACGAAGCTGCAAATGGCTTTCGGCGCGCCGTAGGCTTCCATCTTCTCAATTACGCGCGGCAGCACGGTTTCAGAGCTGGCGGTGGAGTAGGCCAGCACCAGTTCATCCTTGAAGATGCGCATCAGCTTGATCACCGAGAAGCCAAACAGGCGAGCGATCAGGCCCAGCACCACGAAGGCGAAAAAGGCGATGGCGAAGTAAACCAGCAGCACCAGTTTGGCCAGTGGCAGCAGAGAGGCGAAGCCGAAGTTGGCCACGGTCACCGCGATCAGTGCGAAAACGCCGATAGGGGCGTAGTTCATGATCATGTGGGTGACTTTGAACATGCTTTCGGACACGCCCTGGAACATCTTCACCAGCGGTTCGCGCAGGTCCGATTGCAGGCTCGACAGACCGAGACCGAACAATACGGAGAAGAAGATGATCGGCAGCATCTCGCCGCGGGCCATGGCCGCGAAGATGTTTGACGGGATCAGGTTGAGGATGGTTTCGACGAACGCGTGTTCATGCTGAACCTCGGCGGCGGTGGCCTGGTACTTGGAAATATCCACTGTACCCAAGGTGCTCAGGTCGATGCCGGTGCCCGGATGGAACACGTTGGCCAGCACCAGACCCACCAAAATGGCGATGGTGGTGACGACTTCGAAGTAGACGATGGTCTTCAGACCGATGCGCCCGAGCTTTTTCGCGTCACCCACGCCGGCGATGCCGACGATCAGCGAGGAGATCACGATCGGGATCACAATCATCTTGATCAGACGGATAAAGATATCGCCTGCTGGTTGCAGGACGTTGCTGATCCACCATGCTTTTTCGGCACTGAAATGGTTGAGCAGCGCACCGATTGCTATCCCCAATACCAGACCGATCAGGATCTGCCAGGCGAGGCTAAGCTTTGCCTTCTTCATATCGTTACCCTTACTTGCGTTTGACTCAGGCACATGCGCGAACTGGAACGCTCAGTGGCGGAAAAGTTTGTGCATCTGCCCCCGTATAAGGTGCCCCGAAGCGCGCAATTGCAGCTCTTCGGCAGGCGAAAAAAGGCGCAACTATTCCGACGCAAGCAACTGACGTCTAATGCCGTAAACGCCTACCCTATGCCGAATCGGCATGAGCCTTTTCAAATGAAACGGGTGTCTCAGCCGGTTCGAATACGACATTTCGGCAGGCAAAAGTGCCGTGAACCGGTCATTTGAGAGCGAATTTTTTGTTTACTGATCAGATGAATTGAAGTCGAAACTTAGGGAAAAGCCTACGTCTGAAGACTAAAAGTCTTTCAATTAAAGAAGGCGCTTTATCGATATACGGTCACACATAGACGGGCTAAAAGGTTGGGCGGGGAATATGCAGCATAGCGCGATGAGCTGGATGCTCTAGATCAACGTTTTGCACGTTGAAGCTCTTCGCACGTTCGCCGAGCCGCTAGTGGGTCGGCGAACATGCGTCGCAGCTTTTTCCTGCCCCGGCCCTTGCGCAGGCACTCACTGTGCCCGTAGGTCACTCCGACCCTGAATCAGTCAGAACGTCCCAGCCCCTTGGTCATGCGCCTGCCTTCCTCAGGCGGCGCAATGGCAAGAAGCAATGCTGCCCCTTGCGTGTGACGAACTCAGTACCAGTTTGGATCTTTTTTCAGCTGTTCCATCAACAAGTCCTGCATACCCTGGTTGGGTTTGCCGAGGAAGCGATAAGTGGCATGTCGCGTGGGCGACTTATCAGCCGGTAGCCCCGTGGGTACTTCGACCAGCATGGCGTAGGCATCCTTCTTGTCGAAGCTGAACGCCACGATCAGGCGCTTGTTCAGGCAGGTCTGCTGTGTCTCGCACAGAGGTCCTACCAGGTATTTGTCGCCGTTTTCCTGCACGGCATTCATCTGGTCGGCGGCGCCGGAGAGGTTCATTACCCACTCCGGCAGCCGCTCTTCCTTCTTGACGACGTTTGTCCAGGTTTGACGGTAATGCGGATCCGAGTTCAGCAATTCGCTGACACGGGCCTGCCCGTCATTGGCCGCCATCGCCATGGCACTACCGCCCAACAGCAGGGCGGCTGCCAGTGTCTTCAACCTCACGTTCATGGTCAGCCTCGACCGCGACGGCCGAAGAAGAACGAAGCAATGAACATCACCAGAAACACCACAAACAGAATTTTGGCGATGCCGGTAGCGGTGCCCGCGATACCACCGAAGCCCAATACGGCGGCGATGATGGCAATGATCAAGAATGTAATTGCCCAACTCAACATGGTGATTCTCCTTACGCTTCTATTTTAGAGGGGTGACGTGTGGTGCCTGTCCCGGCGCACTGAGCGCGCCAAGTTCGTTTGCTTAAAATACCCAACGTTCCTGACGTGGCATCTCTTCCACAGGCTGGGCCTGGTCGACGTCCATCATTCGCAACGGTGTGCTGTCGGCCGGTTTACTGCTGACGGCGCTGAAGTGGGTTTGGCTCGGGTGCTGAATCGACAGGCGCGGCGCTTCGGTCTGCTGGCTCTGCTCCCAGCGTGCGAACTGCTGACCGCCGATCAATGTGATCAAGAGGGCGAGTACAGCAAACAGGCCTTGCTGGATGTGCATTGGCGAGATACGCAATTGGGCGGCACGTTGACGATTCATCCTGAAGCTCCTCCCACACTGGTGGTGTCTGGTTAAGGGCCTTCGTATTTACTTAAATGCCCTGACATAACCAGACTATTGCAGCCTGCATGCCAGTTTTTATTTAAGAAAATATTCAATTAAATCAGTGTGTTGTGATTAATATTGAAAATGCTTGAGACGCATCCTGCACGATGGCGCGCTGATCGTCGTGCGTAATGCACGATAGTTGCGTAGGAATTTTCATTTTTTTTGAATTGAGAGGAGGGTGCAGATGTCAGACATTCGTGCAGATAATCGCCTGCAGGCTGGATTTTTTGTAAAAAACCAAATAAATCAGGCTGTTAGCTAGAGTGCGAGCACATAGCTACCCTGCTATGGTTGGAATGGATCAGAATCAACCATGCAACTTGCCCGATTTTTCCGGGACTAACGAAGATTAATGATTAAGGAGCGTAGGAAAATGGAATCAGCCACTGAGCACCAAGGCCGCATTCTGCTGGTGGACGACGAATCCGCCATCCTGCGAACGTTCCGCTATTGCCTGGAAGATGAAGGCTACGCCGTCGCCACTGCCAACAGCGCGGCACAGGCTGATGCTTTATTGCAGCGCCAGGTGTTCGATCTGTGCTTCCTCGATTTGCGCCTGGGTGAGGACAATGGCCTGGATGTGTTGGCGCAGATGCGTATTCAAGCGCCCTGGATGCGTGTGGTCATCGTGACCGCGCATTCGGCCGTAGACACTGCGGTCGATGCAATTCAGGCGGGCGCCGCTGACTATCTGGTCAAGCCTTGCAGCCCCGATCAACTGCGTCTCGCCACCGCCAAGCAATTGGAGGTGCGCCAGCTCTCCGCTCGGCTGGAGGCGCTGGAAGGTGAAGTGCGTAAAACCAAGGATGGCCTGGACTCTCATAGCCCGGCCATGAAGGTGGTGCTCGAAACGGCTCGCCAAGTGGCGGGCACCGACGCCAACATCCTGATTCTCGGTGAGTCCGGGACGGGTAAAGGCGAGTTGGCCCGGGCTATCCATGGTTGGAGCAAGCGTGAGAAAAAATCCTGCGTCACCATCAATTGCCCGTCACTGACCGCAGAACTGATGGAGAGCGAGCTATTCGGCCACAGCCGAGGGGCGTTTACCGGTGCCAGCGAAAGCACGTTGGGGCGCGTCAATCAAGCAGATGGCGGGACGCTATTTCTCGATGAAATCGGCGATTTTCCCCTCACATTGCAGCCAAAGTTGCTGCGTTTCATTCAGGACAAAGAATATGAGCGCGTGGGCGATCCGGTCACCCGGCGTGCCGACGTGCGCATCCTTGCGGCCACCAACCTCAACCTTGAAGACATGGTCCGTGACGGGCGTTTCCGTGAAGACCTGCTTTATCGCCTGAACGTCATCACCCTGCACCTGCCACCGTTGCGCGAACGCAGCGAAGACATCTTGAACCTGGCAGACCGGTTTCTGGCGCGCTTCGTCAAGGAATATGCGCGTCCGGCCCGGGGTTTCAGCGATGAGGCCCGCGAAGCATTGCTCAGCTATCGCTGGCCGGGCAATATTCGCGAGCTGCGCAACGTGGTGGAGCGGGCGAGCATTATCTGTCCGCAGGAACGGGTCGAGATCATCCATTTGGGGATGGCTGAACAACCAGTCAATAACGCGCCGCGGGTGGGCGCCGCACTGAGCCTGGATGAGCTGGAAAAGGCTCATATCGGTGCTGTATTGGCGACGGCCGGAACCCTGGACCAAGCGGCCAAGACCTTGGGTATCGATGCTTCCACGCTTTACCGCAAGCGCAAGCAGTACAACTTGTGAGCGGGATCCGATGAAACTGGCGATGAAGTTGCGTACCCGGCTGTTCTTGAGCATTTCGGCACTGATCACTGTAGCGCTGCTCGGGCTATTGCTCGGGCTGGTCAGTGTGATGCAGATGGCCGGGAGTCAGGAAACGCTGATCCGCAGTAACTTCGTCACCCTCGAGCTGGGGCTCAAGCTGCGCCAGACTTTGGGCGATCAGTTGATCATCATGCTCAACGATAAGCCCGATCCCTCCGCATTCGCCGCGTCACGACAGCGCTACTTGCAAGTGCTTGACGAGGGCATTGCCCATGAGCACGCAACGCAGGCCTCGACGTATGGGTTCAGCCAGGCGAAGACTGACTACCTAATCTTTCTTCAGGCTCTGGATCAGTCACGTGGCCCGAACCATCTGCTGAGTGGCAACGATGACCTCAAGGAAAAATTCAATACGCTGCGCAATGGCCTGATTGCCGAACACAAGCGAGCGCTGGACGATATCAATGAGACTCAGCGCAAGGCGCGTGACCGGGCGCTGCTGGTAGCGGGTCTGTTGGGGTTTGTCGGGCTGGCAGTGCTGATTATTGGTTTTATCACCGCCCATGCCATTGCGCGTCGTTTTGGCGCGCCGATCGAGGCGCTCGCCCAGGCGGCGGACAACATTGGTCAGGGGAATTTCGAGGTAACCCTACCGATTTCATCGGCGGCGGAAATGAATCAGTTGACCCGGCGTTTCGGGATCATGGCCGAGGCCTTGCGTGAGCACCAGGCCACCAACGTCGACGAGCTTATGGCCGGTCAGCAGCGTTTGCAGGCGGTGCTCGACAGCATCGACGATGGCTTGCTGATGATCGACCGCGAAGGTCATCTGGAACACCTCAACCCTGTCGCTCAGCGGCAATTGGGTTGGGACTCTGATCGGCGTGGCGTAGGGCTGGGTACAGCGCTTGAGCGTCCAGAGCTGGATGACCAACTGCAACTGGTGCTACGTGGCGGTACGTTGGAACGCGCGCCGGACGATTTGAGCATCGAGATCGATGGCGAGTCCCGGTTACTGACCTATAGCCTGACGCCGGTCAGCCATACGCAGGGGCATATTGTCGGCGCGGTCATGGTGTTGCACGACGTGACGGAGCAGCGCGCCTTCGAGCGGGTGCGCAGCGAGTTTGTGTTGCGTGCCTCCCACGAGTTGCGCACGCCGGTTACGGGGATGCACATGGCGTTTGGCTTGTTTCGCGAACGGGCGAGTTTTCCAGAAGAGTCGCGCGAAGCCGATTTGCTGGACACGGTCAATGAAGAGATGCAGCGGTTGATGCAACTGATCAACGACTTGCTGAACTTCTCTCGCTACCAAAATGGCTTGCAGAAACTTGTCCTGGCGCCGTGTTCCATCGAAGACCTGTTGACGCACGCCCAAAGCCGTTTCGCTGGTCCGGCTGCCGAGAAAGGGGTCGACCTGCTACTGGAAGTGCAGGGGCCGTTACCGCGATTGCAGGCGGATCAGGCGCAGTTGGATCGAGTGCTTGATAACCTGATCGACAATGCGCTTCGCCACACGGCCCGAGACGGGCAGATTCGGTTGCAGGCTCGGCGCCACGGAGAGCGTGTGATTATCAGCGTCGAAGATAACGGCGAAGGCATTGCCTATGGCCAGCAGGGACGCATTTTCGAGCCGTTTGTGCAGGTCGGCCGCAAGAAGGGTGGCGCGGGGCTGGGCTTGGCGCTGTGCAAAGAGATCGTGCAATTGCATGGCGGACGAATGGGCGTCTATTCACGACCGGGGCAGGGCACTCAGTTTTACATGGCGCTGGCGGTTTAACTGTTTACGTGTCGTCATCCAGGCGCCTGCCGCTCAGGCGGTGACCACGGGTGATCAGTTCGATGAACTGCACCGCGCTCAGCGCATGGGCGAACAGCCAGCCTTGACCGAACTTCACCCCTTCACTGCTTAAAAATGTCGCCTGAGCTTCGTGTTCGATGCCTTCGGCGATGACCTTGAGATGCAGGGCTTGGGCCATGTGAATGATGTGTGGTGCTACGCCGCTGCTGGCCGCGTCATGGCCCAGTGCATCGATAAAAGCTTTGTCGATTTTCAGGCAGTCCACGGGCAGCGTCTGCAAGTACGCCAGGCTGCAATAGCCGGTGCCGAAGTCGTCGATCAGCACCTGATGGCCAACATCGCGCAGCGCTTGCAGGTTTTCCCTGGCGACCACCACATCGATCAATCCGCGCTCCGTCACTTCAAAGGCGATTTGCTTGGCCGCGACGTGGTGCAGGGTCAGCAGGCGCGCCATCACCTCGCCGATACGCGGCACCATCACATCGCAAGCCGCCAGGTTGACTGAGATGTACAGCTGCGGATTGGCGCGCAGCAATTGCCCAAGCTGTTCGAGCAGGCGCTGCAAGACGAAGTCGGTCATTTGGCGGATCTGCCCAGTGTTCTCAGCCATGGGTATAAACAGGTCAGGGCTGGTCAGAGTGCCGTCCGGTCGTCGCCAGCGCAGCAGGGCCTCGGCGCCGACGCAATGGCGGCTGTCCAGGTCGAAGATCGGTTGGTACAACACCTGCAACTCGCCGCGCCGTATCGCACCGTGCAGTTCGGCGTCCAGGGATTGGCGTTGGCGTACCAATAAAAAAACCAGAATTCCCACGCAAGTGCCCAGCGCGAGGCTAGCCGGCAACAACCACCACCACGCTGCGGGTATGCGCATCCCGGTGCGAGGGGTGATCAGTACCCATTGATATTCGAGGTTGTCGGTGGGCATGCGGTAAATCAAGCGGTTGGGGGTGACGAGCAACGCATCGCGGCTTTTCGGCGGCCAGCTTTGTGTCGGCGGCCAGGTTTGCGCGGCGCCCAGTACCGGGATGGCGCGGGCCCCGTGGTCAAGGACGACGAGCAGGCTGCTCTGGGGAGGCAGGTCAACCATATCGGTCAAATGCCCGCGAGATGTCGAGACGCGAAAATTGCCGCGCCCCAGCATCAGTGCGGCACGGTTTTCGTCGGGTTCGGTGGTGGTGTTCAGCCAGTAGCTGTACGTGGGGCCTTTGAAGTCCGGCGTTCGAACTTCCGGCAATCCGTCCTGGCGCGGGCGGTTGGAGCAGACGCGTGAACCATCCTTGTAGGCGGCTTCATACACGAAGCGATAGCTGAAGCTGATCTGCTGCAAGGTCGCGATCATTTCATCATCACAGCTACGCAGCGGCTGGGCCTCAAGGTCGTCAAGGCTCTCGCGTAGCTGTCCGAACAGTTGCTCAAGGCGTGCCAGAAAGCGCGCACCTTGAGCGTTCATCTCCTGGCTTTCGTTTTGCTCTACTTGGTGGATCGCGACAAACAGGCTTCCGGCCATCAACAGGGTTGCGCTCAGGACGGCCGCCAGCATCGCCAAAAACCAGGGGCGATAGAACCAACTATGCAGCGTCTCTCGAGCAGCAGGCATATTCAAAGATCCGAAGATTTACCAATGAGTTATAGCTCCTGATTGGGAAATAGCCCGGACCGTCGGGCGGGCGTCATTATTTTGTCTTGTTCAACACCTGAAGAATGGCTGCGCTTTGCGCATCCGGCGTGCCATCGAAGCGAGACGGGCGGTAATGCATCTGGAAGGCCGCTAATACGTGGCGGGTTGTGACGTCCAGCTCGCCGGTCTGCGCTATTGCGTAGCCCAGCTGCGCCAACTCTTGCTGGAACCAGCTGATGCTCGGCAGTTGTGTTTCGAACAGGGTGGTTTGGCGCGCGACAGCCTGCTCGTCTGGCCAGACACCAAGGCCTTCAGCGGCCAAGCGCTTCCAAGGGAACAGCGGCCCCGGATCTTGTTTGCGCAGCGGAGCGATGTCGCTATGGCCGATGATGTGCTCTGGGGTAATGCCGTGGCGTTTGCTGATGTCCTTGAGCAGAACGATCAGCGACTGGACCTGGGCTTCACTGTACGGATACCAGAGGCGTCCGGTGGGAGTGTCGTGGTAGCCCGGATTGACGATTTCGATGCCGATGGAGCTGGAGTTGAGCCAGGTCCGACCTTGCCACTCGCTTTCCCCGGCGTGCCAGGCGCGTTGGTTCTCATCCACCAGTTTGTAGACGGTGGCGTTCTTGTCGTCCCCGACCAGGTAGTGGCTGCTAACTTGGCCGTGCGTTAGTAGTTGCAGCGAGCGTTCCAGGGACGCGGAGGTGTAATGCACGATCACGAACTGCGCGCGGCTGTCGTAATTGACGGAAGGATGGCTGGTGTCGTAACGAGGCGCGCTAGCGCAACCGGCCAGCAGCAGAAGGGACGAAACGAGGGCAAAAATTTTCATGGCGGAAGGTATACGCTTAGGACAGTAATGCAACAGTGTAACGTAATGATTTACTGGGAGACTGCCAAAGGCTTGCTTTAAACAAAATGCAACAATTAGCTCTCAGCCCGTCTCCACTCGGTTGCGCCCGGCATTTTTGGCCCGGTAAAGCGCCTGGTCTGCTCTTTTGAGCACCAGATCGCTGTGTTCGCCGGGTTTGAAGGCAGTGAGCCCCATGGAAATAGTGATGGTCACTCGCTCGCCCTTGAAGTGAAAAGGGCAGGCCTCAATGGCAGCGCGCAAAGTTTCCAGCAGCTTTGCCCCGACTGCTGGCACCGTAGCAGGCATCAGCAGCACGAACTCCTCGCCACCAAACCGGGCAATGAAATCGGTTCCGCGCAAGCGTTTGCGCAGCACGTTGGCGATTATCTTCAGCACTTTGTCGCCGGCCAGGTGGCCGTAGTTATCGTTGATCCGCTTGAAATGATCGAGATCGAGCATGGCCAGTAACAGCGAGTTGCCGTGCTCTTGCCATTGGCCGATTTCGTGATCCAGTCGTTCGCTCCAGGCTGCGCGGTTGGGCAGCCCGGTCAACGGATCAATCAGGGCTTTCTGGCGCTGTACTTCAAGGTGCTCGCGATAGCCCTGGGCTTCCTGCTCCATGTTGGCCACCCGTTCGGCGAGGCTTTGCAGGCGTGCGGCCACTTCCTGTTCTCGCTCGTCGCGTTGCTTCTGGTGCTGATCCATTGTGCCAAGCAGGCCTTCGAGATGGCTTTCCAGTACCTGCTTGAGGTCCTCCAGATCGGCGGCGTCATGCATGCTGGTTTGCAGGCCGTCAACTTGTTCGCGGATTTGGTTATCCAGCGCTTGCGCCGCTGAACGGTTGTCGGCGTGGCCCGCGCTGGCGGCTTGCAGGTTGCTCTGGAATGACTCAAGGCGTTCATTGAGTTGCTGTAGATAGGCTTCGAATTCGTGCTGGCCGCTGTCGGTAATCGCCAGCATCAAGGTCGCTAGATCATCGAGGATCGGCAACAGTTCGTACCAGTTCAAGCCATTGCGCAGGCGATCTCGCATGGCCTCGGCTTGCGGATGATGACGTTCCGGCAAGGTCAGGTCGTCAAGTAGACCCAGCAGCGTGTCCTCAATATGTTTGGCCACGGAGCTGTAGGACGGCTCCGGTGAGTCCGGTAGCGCATAGAGAATATCTTGCTCCGGGTGCTCCGGATCGATGACGGCCAACGCCATGGCCATCGCGGGCGGCAGGGGCAAGCTATCGAGGAAGACGGGTGCTTGCAGGCTCGCTTCAGGGGGAAGTGATGGAGTATCGGCGACGTGTTGGCCGTGCAAGGTCTGCATTACCGGCGGGGCGCTCGGCTCGTCAACGGGCGCGACAGCCTGCGTCATAACTTCTGGTTCTGCGGCTTTTTCGAGCGCAGGCGCTGCAGTGGCCTGCGGCTCAACAAGGGGCGGAACCGCTGTCACAGCTTGCGCTACCGGCAACGGCGCAGCGGGTGTCGGGAGCGCCAAGGGCTCTGGAGCCGCGGCGACGGCAGCAGTAACGCCGGACGAGGTTATGTGTTCGGATGACGGTTGCGCGGGAGGCTTGTCGGCTGCGGGTATAGCCTCAGGCGCTGCCGGTGCTGCAGTGGGCGTCGGTGCTGCAACCGGTTCATCGGGGCGCTGGACGGGTGTTTGCGCAGCGGTGGCGGTGGTCGGTGGCGCTGAATCATCCGTTTCCCGACCACCGAACAACCGTTGCAGCAAGCCAGGACGCCCAGGCTCGGTCGGGTGTTCCAGTTCACTCAGGGCTTTGCCTTGCAGGCCACTTAGCTCGCTGAGGAGCAACGGAATCTCACGTGCCTGGCCGACACGCCCGTCCAGTTGCTTGGCAAAGCTCTTGAGTGGTCGGCTCACTTCCCGGGGTAACGGTAGCGCCTGGAGCTGCGCCACCAACGCATTCAGCGCAGCGCTGACCTGATCGGCTCGGGTTTCCCGGCGCTGTTCAGACTCAAGCACGGCTTTTTCCAAGCGCGGCAGCAAGGCGGCGAGCCCGGCGTCCATGTCGTCGGTACGCACTACTTCGCGCATTTCCTTCATGCACTCGTCAACTGCGCGATCGGTGCCCTCGGCCGCGAGAGTGCTGCGCACCAGGCCCCGACGCAGTAGATCGAGCCGAGCGTCCCAGCGCCGCTCGAGCTTTTCCTGATGCTCGATGCTTTTAAGGTACTTCTCTTTCCAGCGCTGTGCTTCGTCGCTCATTCATGGGGTCCGCAAGGGGCAGGAATCAGCGCGGGCAATGCATCAGCCGTGAGCGAACCCGGCAGACGAATCTCTACCGCGACCGGCAGGTGATCAGAAATCGGTTGTGCCAACACCTCGACCTTTTCAAGGGTCAGGGTCGGGCTGAGCAGAATGTGGTCCAGGCAGCGCTGAGGGCGCCAGCTTGGAAAGGTAGCTTCCAGTTGCGGCGCCAACAGGCCTAGGTCGCGCAACGCGGAGTTTTGCAGCAGGTCACTGGCGTGGGTGTTCATGTCGCCCATCAGCACCTGGTGTTTATAGCCGCCGATCAACTCGCGGATGTAGGCCAGTTGCAGGTTGCGCACACGGGCGCCGAGGGCCAGGTGCATCATTACCACCACCAGCGCCTCCGGACCTTCGCCGAAGCGCACCAGAATAGCCCCGCGACCTTTTGGTCCCGGCAGCGGATGATCCTCAATCGCCCAAGGGCGCAGACGGCTGAGCACACCGTTGCTGTGCTGGCCGAGTCGCCCTAGATTGCGATTGAGTTGCTGATACCAGTAGGGGAACGCCCCGAGTTGTGCCAGGTGTTCGACCTGATTGATGTAGCCAGATCGCAGGCTGCCGCCATCGGCTTCCTGCAAAGCGACCAAATCGAAGTCGCCCAGCAGGTTACCGATCTTTTGCAGATTATCGGCGCGCCCGGTATGCGGCAGCAGGTGCTGCCAGCCTCGGGTCAGGTAGTGCCGGTAGCGCTGGGTACTGATGCCTACCTGGATATTGAAACTGAGCAAGCGCAAACGACTGTCTGCGGGCAGGCCCGTTGATTCGAGGTGGTGCTCGTTGATCTGCGGTTGATGCAGACCGACGATGCGTTCAGTGCCCCAATGGCGCATGGCAGACCCGCGCTTAGTTGGCGGCGGCCTTGGTTGCCGCTCGCTCTTTGGCGATCAGTTTGTCAGCCAGTTGCAGCGCTTGCTCGGCGCCACCGGCGGAGCCGATGTCAAAGCGATACTTGCCGTTGACGATCAGCGTTGGAACACCGGAGATTTCATACTTCTTGGCCAGCTCACGCGCTTGTACGATCTTGCCCTTGATGGCGAAGGAATTGTAGGTCGCCAGGAATTTGTCCTTGTCGATCCCTTGAGTGGCCAGGAACTCAGCCATTTCTTCCGGCGTGGTCAAGCGCTTGTGTTCTTTCTGGATTGCCTCGAACACTGCCGAATGGACCTTGTTTTCGACGCCCATGGCTTCGAGGGTCAGGAAGAGTTGGCCATGAATATCCCATGCGCCGCCGAACATGGCAGGTATACGCACGAAATTCACGTCTGACGGCAGTTTTGCAGCCCAAGGGTTGATCACCGGCTCAAAGGCGTAACAATGCGGGCAGCCGTACCAGAACAGCTCCACCACTTCGATTTTTCCGGGCTCGGCGACTGGAACCGGGTTACTCAGTTCGACATAAGGTGCGGCGGGGGCTTCTGCCGCCTGGACGTTCATGCCGAACAGGCTGGCAGCGACAAGTGCGGCGCTGATGATCAGATTACGCATGCTTTACTCCTGGACAAATTTGATCGCCTCGCGTGACTTGTTTTCAGACAGGTCATGGTGGGCATGAGTTCGATAGTGTAACGGCAGCAGCCACAAAAAAGGGCGGCCAAGGCCACCCTTTTTATGCTTGCATCGACGGATTAATCGAGCGTTAACGTGGCGCGAGGCGAGTGCCTTGCACCAGAGCCCCTAGTGCAGCCCCTGAACGTAACTGGATACCGCTTCGATGTCTTTATTGCTCAATTTTGCAGCAATGCTTTGCATGATTTTCGTATCGCCGTCGTTGGTACGGTTACCTTCACGGAAATCGGTCAACTGCTTGGCGACATATTGAGCATGCTGGCCGCTCAGATGCGGGAAGCCTGCTGCTGCGTTGCCGGCGCCGTTGGGCGAGTGGCAACCGGTACAAGAAGGCATGCCCTGGTCGAGTTTGCCGCCACGGAACAACTCTTCACCGCGAGCCACGACTTTCGGGTCTGCAGCGCCGACGCTGCCTTTCTGGCTGGCAAAGTAGGCCGCGAGATCAGCCAAGTCCTGATCGCTCAGGTTGGTCAACAGGCCGGTCATTTCAAGTACCTGGCGTTTGCCGGACTTGATGTCGTGCAACTGCTTGTCCAGATAACGCTCGCCCTGACCTGCCAGTTTCGGAAAGTTTGGCACCATGCTGTTGCCATCCGGGCCATGACAGGCGCCACATACTGCGGCTTTCGCCTGACCAGCAGTCGCATCACCTGCAGCATGGGCAATACCGGAGATCCCCACGGTCAACAGCAGACTCACGATCAATTTGTTCATCAGCTAATCCAACTACGGCTAAGGGTTAAAGAGATATGGGCCGGGTTTACTCGCTCATCCAATGGATGATGGCTTGGTAATCCTCGGCACTGCAGTCCATGCACAAACCACGCGGCGGCATCGCCTTGAAACCCTGGGTCACGTGTTGCACCAGCGTCTCCATACCTTTCGCCAACCTCGGCGTCCAAGCTGCCTGATCGCCCTTTTGAGGTGCCATAGGTAGTTGGCCGGAATGACAGGCACCACAAACACGGTTGTACACAGCTTCCGGATCCTGTGTAGCCTGCGCGCTGTAAAGCGGCATCAAGAAACCGGCAGCCAGCAGCCATTTCGTCATAAAACGACCTTGTCAGGGTTGAGAGCGTGCTGCGTTCTAGTGCGCAATCAAGGTTAATCGCTCTCGTGAACTTCATCCTACGCTGGGACAAAGCGCACACAAAATCTGCGGCATTATATACTGGCGTCACTGAAACGGAAACGACACTGCTCGCCGCGTCCATTCCCGGCGCCGCCCACATCGGAAATCCCATGCAACTCAAGAACCCCATCCTCGGCCTGTGCCAACAGTCCACCTTCATGCTCAGCGCTGCCAAAGTCGACCAATGCCCGGACGACGAAGGCTTTGAAGTGGCTTTCGCCGGGCGTTCCAACGCCGGTAAATCCAGCGCGTTGAACACCCTGACTCATGCCAGCCTGGCGCGCACCTCGAAAACCCCGGGTCGCACGCAGTTGTTGAACTTCTTCAAGCTAGACGATGATCGTCGTCTGGTCGACCTGCCAGGCTATGGTTACGCGAAAGTACCGATTCCGTTGAAGCTGCACTGGCAGCGTCACCTGGAAGCCTATCTGGGCGGTCGCGAGAGTTTGAAAGGTCTGATTTTGATGATGGATATTCGTCATCCAATGACCGACTTCGACCTGTTGATGCTCGATTGGGCGGTCGCCAGCGGCATGCCGATGCACATTCTGCTGACCAAGGCCGACAAGCTGACCTACGGTGCCGCGAAAAATGTTCTGCTCAAAGTTCAGGCTGATATTCGCAAAGGTTGGGGCGATACCATCACGATCCAGCTGTTCTCGGCGCCAAAGCGCTTGGGTCTGGAAGATGCCTACACGGTGCTAGCCGGCTGGATGCAACTGGCGGACAAGGGCGCTGAGTTAGCCGAGTAAGGCGTTGCCGGTAAAAAAAGACAAAAAAAACCCCGGACTTCATATGGGGAGGGGAGAAGTTCCGGGGTTCAAGCTCCGGACCTTTAGGGCGGGGTCCGGGTATCTGCCAACACTTAACACAACATAGGAGCATCGAAAGGCTTCACCAGCCATTCAGTTACTCTGAGTGGCAGTTCACGGATTTAGTTCAGACTTTTTCCAAACCTTTTGGAAATAACCCGGCGCGTTTTTCGAACTAAAAGCCTTTCATCCTTCTGCCGCGGCACTATGCCGCAGCAGAAATTCCTCGATCAAGTGGCTCAGTGAGCCTCATCCCAGTTGTTGCCTACGCCAACTTCTACCAGTAGTGGCACGTCGAGCTTGGCGGCATTGCTCATGTGTACGCGAATTTCCTCTCGCACCTGATCGATGAGGTCTTCACGCACTTCCAGCACCAATTCATCGTGTACCTGCAGGATGACTTTGGCGTCCAGGCCTGACGATGTCAGCCAGTTGTCCACTGCAACCATTGCTTTCTTGATGATATCTGCCGCGGTGCCTTGCATAGGGGCGTTGATCGCTGTGCGTTCGGCACCTTTGCGCAAGGCTGGGTTTTTGGCGTTGATGTCCGGCAGATATAGGCGGCGACCGAAAATGGTTTCGACGAAGCCCTGCTCTGCGGCCTGGGCGCGGGTGCGCTCCATGTACGCCAGTACGCCGGGGTAGCGGGCGAAATACCGGTCGATGTAAGCCTGGGACTGTTTGCGATCAACGCCGATTTGCTTGGCCAGGCCAAATGCGCTCATGCCATAGATCAGGCCGAAGTTGATCGCTTTGGCACTGCGCCGCTGATCGGTGCTGACGTCCGCCAGTTCAACCCCGAAAACTTCGGCTGCCGTGGCCCTGTGTACGTCCAGATCATTGCGGAAGGCGTGCAGCAAGCCCTCGTCCTTGGCCAGGTGAGCCATGATCCGCAGTTCGATTTGTGAATAGTCCGCCGCCAGCAACTTGTAGCCTTTTGGCGCAATGAACGCCTGGCGAATCCGTCGGCCTTCAGCGGTACGGATCGGGATGTTTTGCAGGTTCGGATCGCTGGAAGACAAGCGCCCGGTGGCCGCTACCGCTTGGTGATAAGAGGTGTGGATTCGCCCGGTGCGCGGGTTGATTTGTTCCGGCAGGCGATCGGTGTAGGTGCTTTTCAGCTTACTCATCGAGCGGTATTGCATCAGCACTTTGGGCAGCGGGTAATCCTGCTCTGCCAGTTCCGCCAGCACCGCTTCTGCCGTCGATGCTTGGCCCTTGGCGGTTTTGCTGATAATTGGCAGACCGAGCTTTTCGTACAGGATTACGCCCAGTTGCTTGGGCGAGCCCAAGTTGAATTCTTCACCCGCAATGGCAAATGCCTCACGCTCCAGGGCGACCATTTTCTCGCCCAACTCAACGCTCTGAATGCCCAGCAGGTTGGCGTCGACCAGTGCGCCCTGACGCTCGATTCGCGCCAGCACCGGCACCAGTGGCATTTCGATTTCGCTCAGGACCTTGCTCAGGCTCGGAATTGCGTTGAGTTTTTCTTGCAAGGTTTGGTGCAGACGCAAGGTCACGTCCGCGTCCTCGGCGGCATACGGCCCCGCCAGTTCCAGGGAAATCTGATCAAAGGTCAGTTGCTTGGCACCCTTGCCTGCAATGTCCTGGAAGCTGGTGGTGGTGTGGCCCAAGTACTTGAGCGCCAGGCTGTCCATGTCGTGGCGGGTGGCGGTGGAGTCCAGCACGTAGGATTCGAGCATGGTGTCGAAGGCAATACCTTGTACGGTAATGCCGCAGCGCTGATCACCTCCTATGGCGCAGTTGGCCAGGATGTTCATGTCGAACTTGGCGTGTTGGCCAATCTTGAGCTTGCTCGGGTCTTCGAGTATCGGCTTCAAGGCCCGCAGAACGGTGTCGCGATCCAGTTGATCAGGCACGCCCATGTAGGAATGGGTCAACGGGATGTAGGCCGCTTCGTTCGCTTGCACCGCGAACGACAGGCCCACCAGTTGCGCCTGCTGCGCATCGACGCCGGTGGTTTCGGTGTCGAACGCAAACAACTTGGCATCGCTGAGCTTCTTCAGCCAAAGGTCGAAATCCACCTGAGTGAGGACAGTGGTGTACTTGAGTTCGTTGTCGACGGTCGGCGTTTCAGCCACCGGTGCGGCCACTTCCTGGCCAGAACGCTTGGCATCGCGTTGGTTGTCGTCGAACCAGCTCTTGAATTCCAGCAGGGTGTAAAGCTCGGCGAGCTTGTCGTGGTCCGGCTTGCCCATTTTCAGGTCGTCGAGCTCAACGTCCAGCGGCACATCGATCTTGATGGTCGCTAATTGGTAGGAGAGAAACGCCATCTCCTTGTGCTCTTCGAGCTTGGCCGGCAGGGTCTTGGCACCGCGAATCGGCAGGCTCGGGACGATATCGAGCTGTGCATACAGCTCGGTCAGGCCGCCGTTCACGCCCACCAGCAGGCCGGAAGCGGTCTTTGGTCCAATGCCCGGAACGCCGGGAATGTTGTCGGAAGAGTCGCCCATTAGCGCCAGGTAATCGATGATCTGCTCGGGAGCGACGCCGAATTTCTCCTTCACGCCCTCCACGTCCATGCTGCTTCCGGTCATGGTGTTGACCAAGGTAATGTGCCCGTCAACCAGTTGCGCCATGTCCTTGTCGCCGGTAGAGATGATCACCGGGCGGTCGGCCGCCGCGCTGCTGCGCGCCAGCGTGCCGATCACGTCATCGGCCTCAACGCCTTCGACGCACAGCAGCGGGAAGCCCAGCGCCATGACACTTTGGTGCAGTGGCTCGATCTGAACGCGCATCTCGTCGGGCATGCTCGGACGGTTGGCCTTGTATTCGGCGTACATGTCATCGCGAAAGGTCCCACCCTTAGCGTCGAACACGACGGCGAACGGGCTGTCCGGGTACTGCTTGCGCAGACTCTTGAGCATGTTCAACACACCTTTGACCGCACCGGTCGGCAGGCCTTTTGAGGTGGTCAGCGGTGGTAGTGCGTGAAAGGCGCGGTACAGGTAAGAAGAACCGTCCACCAGGACGAGGGGGGCTTGGCTCATGAGCAGGATCAACCTTTTCGGCGGGTCCGGCGCTAGAATAGCGGGACCGTTGACGACAAAGGGACAAGGTTATCATGCGCACACTAAATCGCCTGTTGCTGGCTGGGTTGTTTGCACTCACTCCGTTGGCCGTCATGGCGGCGGACGATGCGCCAACGCCGGAGCCTCAAGTCACGATCCACACGGAAGGGGATAAAGTCATTCAGGAATACCGTCAAAACGGTTTTCTGTACGCGATCAAAGTCACGCCCAAGGGCGGAGTACCTTATTTTCTGGTGCGCGCGGACGGCACCGATGCAAACTTCATCCGCTCGGACCAGCCGGATATGTTGATTCCGTCGTGGAAAATATTTGAGTGGAAGTAGTTTCTTAATTTCAATCGGCGCCGGCTTAAGGGTTGGCGCCCGTACTGGCAGTTTTAACCATGTCTGTATTCACCCCGCTGGCTCGGCCCGAGCTGGAAACCTTTCTTGCCCCATACGGGCTCGGCCGCCTGCTTGATTTCCAGGGAATTGCCGCCGGTAGCGAAAACACTAATTTTTTTATCAGCCTGGAGAAGGGCGAGTTTGTCCTGACCTTGGTCGAGCGTGGTCCGGTGCAGGAAATGCCGTTCTTCATCGAGCTGCTCGACGTGCTGCACGAGGCTGATTTGCCTGTCCCATATGCCTTGCGCACAACTGACGGCGTGGCTTTGCGTGAGCTGGCCGGTAAACCGGCGCTGTTGCAACCGCGCCTGGCGGGTAAGCACATCAAGCAAGCCAATGCTCAGCACTGCGTGCAGGTCGGCGAGTTACTAGGGCATTTACATCTGGCGACTCAGGCCAAGATGATCAAGCGCAAGACCGATCGTGGTCTGGACTGGATGCTGAAAGAGGGCGCGCGGTTAATCTCGCAGCTGAATGCGGGGCAACGCGAACTGCTGCAACGGGCATTGGACGAGATCAGCGAGCAGAAGACGAAAATCCTCGCCCTGCCGCGGGCCAATATCCACGCTGATCTATTTCGTGACAACGCGATGTTCGAAGGCACTCACCTGACCGGGTTGATCGACTTCTACAACGCGTGTTCCGGGCCGATGCTCTACGACGTGGCCATCGCCCTGAACGATTGGTGCTCGGATGACGCGGGAGTAATCGACGGGCCACGGGCTCGAGCGTTGTTGGGCGCCTATGCGGCGCTAAGGCCGTTCACCGCTGCCGAGGCCCAGCTTTGGCCGACCCTCTTGCGAGTATCGTGTGTACGGTTTTGGCTGTCGCGGTTGATCGCGGCCGAGTCTTTCGCCGGACAGGACGTGCTGATTCACGATCCGATTGAGTTTGAGCAGCGTTTGGTGCAACGGCAGAAGGTCAGCACGCCGTTGCCGTTCGCGCTCTAAAAGCGTCGCGAGCAGACTCGCTCACCACCGGACTCGTGCGGTCGGTGGGGAGCGAGCCTGCTCGCGAATGGGGCGCCCCAAATGTCTGGGTTACAACGACTCCAGACACCCGGCCAAATCATTTCCTAACTTTTCCAGCACCTGCTCATAGCCCCGAGCAGTCGCCGGCGTGTACCCGCCCAGGGCATCCAGCTCCGCCAGTTTCACCGGCAGGCCAGCGACCAGCGTTTCTGCCAGGCGTGGGCGCAAGGGTGGTTCGCTGAACACGCAGGTCTTGCCCACGTCCTGCAAGCGCGTGCGCATCGCGGCGACGTGCTGTGCGCCCGGCTGGACTTCGGCGGCAACACTGAACACGCCGGTATGCTTGAGGCCATACGCGTCTTCGAAGTAGTCGAAGGCTTCATGAAACACGAAGTAAGGTTTGTCTGCGACGCCTGCCAGACGGGCCTTCAGACGCAGATCCAACGCGTCCAGACGCTCATCGAAAGCCTTAAGGTTGCTCTGATAACGCGTGGCGTTGGCGGGATCTACTGCACTAAGGTCGGCAGCCATCTTCGTGGCAATTACCCGAGCGTTGATCGACGACAACCACAAATGTGCGTCCAGGGTGCCAGGACGGTGATCATGATCATGCTCGTCGGCCTCTTCAGCATGCGACTGGCTGTCTTGTGCGAAATGGCGCAGCTTCAGGTCAGGCAAATCCTGCACGGCTACGGTTGGCAAGGTACGACCTTTCAGCACGCGTGGCAGGAATCCTTCCATGTCGGGGCCGATCCAGTAAAAGAGTTCTACCGATTGCACCTTCCGCACGTCGGAAGGGCGCAGCGCATAGTTATGAGGCGAGGCGCCGGGAGGCAGCAGAACTTCCGGAATTGCGATGCCATCCTGTACCGCGGCGGCGATCAGTTGCAGCGGCTTGATGCTGGTTAGCACTTTGACCTCCGCCTGCGCGGCGCCAATCATCAGGAAACTTGCGACAAATGCAACAAAGATAGAAAAAAGTCGGGACACGATGACCACTCGAAGAGGCGAGAACGGGTAACATAATAACGTCTCTCACAACACGCGTCGCCGCTCATGCCTAAAACACCGATTGCCAGCCGTCCCCACGACCACTCTCATTGCGTCCACAGCGCCTTGTCTGAGGCCGATGCTTTGTGCGCACGTCAGGGGCTGCGCCTGACTGCCTTGCGCCGACGGGTGCTGGAACTGGTCTGGCAGAGTCACAAGCCGCTGGGTGCCTACGACATTCTGGCGGTGCTCAGCGAGCAGGATGGCCGCCGCGCGGCACCACCGACGGTTTACCGTGCGCTGGATTTTCTGCTGGAAAACGGCTTTGTACACCGCATCTCTTCCTTGAATGCGTTCGTTGGTTGCAATCATCCGGAACACGCCCACCAAGGCCAGTTCCTGATCTGCCGCCAGTGCAACGCCGCCATCGAACTCGAACAGAAAGCCATCAGTGACGCGATCATCTTCAGCGCCAAGGATGTTGGATTTGTCGTCGAAGCCCAAACTGTTGAAGTGGTCGGGCTCTGCTCGGGTTGCCAGGGGGCTTGATGAGCAACGCGCTGATCCGTCTGGAGCAGGTGACTGTCACGTTCGCCGGGCAAGCCGTGCTGGATAACATCGCGCTGAGCGTCGAGCCAGGGCAGATCGTGACCCTGATTGGCCCCAACGGCGCCGGCAAGACGACCTTGGTGCGCGCCGTGCTTGGCCTGTTGAAGCCGGACAGTGGCAGTGTCTGGCGCAAGCCCAAGCTGCGCGTGGGTTATATGCCGCAAAAGCTTCATGTCGACCCGACATTGCCGCTGTCGGTGCTGCGTTTTTTGCGGCTGGTGCCGGGTGTAGACCGCGTGCGAGCGTTGGCAGCACTCAGGGAAGTCGGTGCCGAACACGTGATCGACAGCCCGGTGCAAAGCGTTTCTGGCGGCGAAATGCAGCGGGTACTGCTGGCTCGGGCGCTGTTGCGCGAGCCTGAATTATTGGTGCTCGACGAGCCTGTGCAAGGCGTTGATGTGGCCGGTCAGGCCGAGCTTTATAGCCTGATCACGCGCCTGCGGGACCGTCATGGTTGCGGCGTGTTGATGGTGTCCCACGATTTGCACCTGGTGATGAGCACCACCGACCAGGTGGTTTGCCTCAATCGTCACGTTTGCTGCTCGGGACATCCAGAGCAGGTCAGCAACGATCCAGCTTTCGTCGAACTGTTCGGAAAGAACGCACAAAGCCTGGCGATTTATCACCACCATCACGACCACGCCCACGACCTGCATGGCGCCGTGGTAAGCACGGCCTCGACGGCCCAACCCCACGTTCATGGAGATAGCTGCAAGCATGGCTGATTTTCTGCTCTACGCCCTGCTTGCAGGTCTTGCATTGGCGCTGGTCGCGGGTCCTTTGGGGTCATTCGTGGTCTGGCGGCGCATGGCCTACTTTGGCGATACCCTGTCCCACGCGGCGTTGCTGGGTGTTGCCTTGGGCTTTCTGCTGGATGTCAGCCCAACGGTTGCCGTTACCGTCGGCTGCCTGTTGTTGGCGGTGTTGTTGGTGACCTTGCAACAGCGCCAACCGCTGGCGTCTGACACGCTTTTGGGAATTCTCGCACCGAGCACGCTCTCTCTCGGGCTGGTGGTACTAAGCTTCATGCATGAAGTGCGAATCGACCTGATGGCCTATCTCTTTGGCGACTTGCTGGCGATCAGCCCTACCGACCTGGCCTGGATCCTCGGCGGTAGTGCGGCGGTGCTGGCATTGCTGGTAGCGTTGTGGCGGCCACTGCTGGCGATCACTGTGCATGAAGAGCTGGCCACCGTAGAAGGTTTGCCGGTCGCCGCGCTGCGTCTGACCCTGATGCTGTTGATCGCGGTGGTGATTGCGGTGGCGATGAAAATCGTCGGCGTGTTGCTGATTACTTCATTGCTGATCATCCCTGCTGCTGCGGCACAACGTCACGCCCGCTCGCCGGAACAGATGGCGTTGGGCGCGAGCCTGCTGGGCATGCTCGCGGTGTGTGGCGGTTTGGCGCTGTCATGGTTCAAAGACACCCCGGCGGGCCCGTCGATTGTGGTCACGGCCGCCGCGCTGTTTCTGCTGAGTTTTGTCCTGCCTCGTCGAGGGGTGTAGACTTGCTCGTTTTTTGCGCAAATAGAGAGTCGCAGGAATGAAGTTGTTCGCCTCCCGTTATCTGCTCCTTGTCGCATTTTCCCTGCTGCTAGGTGCTTGCCAAAGTACGCCGCCGGCTCCCGAAGCCCCTGACGTGCGGGCTGCTGCCATCGCGCAGTTGGAGCAGAACCTTGCCAGCAGCGAGCTGGCCACCGCCGAAGATCAATTGGCGGCCTTGCAGGCCGAATCGCCCAATGATCCGTCGCTGGTCCAATACCAGCGGCAATTGGCCGAAGCCTATCTGCAACGCAGTCAAATCGTGCTGCAAAAAGGTGACGTGAATGCCGCCGCCACCGCACTGAGCCGCGCGCGGGTATTGATGCCCAAGGCCCCGGCGCTGACGGGCGGCGTCAACAACGCTATCGTCAATGCGCGCAAGGCTGAGCTGGATCGTGCCGAAGCGGCGCTCATGGCGGCCGAAGCCAAACCCGCGGCAAAAGTCATCGACCCAACGGCTGAAAGCACCACTGTTGCCTTGAACCTCAGCGATATGGGGCAACTACGGCGTCAACTGGATGCGATCGCCGCCGATGTGGTGAATTACCAATGCGACGTCAGCATTCAGGCGCCGCGCACGCAGGATTACCCGTGGTTGGCGACGCTGCTGACCAAGCGGGTGAAAAAGCTCGATTCGGATTTCGACTTGAAGCTTGAGAAGCAGATCCTGCGCAACGTTCCCGCGCAGGTGGTGCTGAGTCCGCGTAAGCCCTAAAAGCAGCGCGCTCCTACATTGGATGAAAGGCTGAGCACACATCGGTGGTCAGCCCCAAACATGCCAGGAGCGAGCCTGCTAAAGAACGCACTTGTCGTCAGTTAAAGAGCTTTAAGCCGGAATCGCCTTGGCCTTAGGCTCCCTGTCCCACACTCGATGCTGTTCAATCGCTGCAAAGAACGCTTTGAACAGTTTGGCGTCCGTCCCAACGATCAGCCCTGCGTCCGCGTCCAGCTTCAAGACCTCCAGCAACTGCTTGGCCTCGCCGTGCAAGGCGATGGCCTTCAAGTGCTTGTACGCTTCAAGCAGGTAGTGCAACGCCACGCCATCACCGCTCAACGCCTTGATCGACGCTGCGCCGCCGGGAACGAATACGGCGTCGAACGCCACGGAAGGCAAGCCTTCCATCGAGGCATCCACCGCCAGCGAATGACCGTCGGCGGTTTTCACGGGGGCTGACGTAGGACCGAGAAGTTTGGCGTGAGCGCCTTGCGCTGCCAGCGCTTTCTTCAATGCTTCAATCGCTGCACCGTCAACACCGTTGGCCGCCAGAATCGCCACTTTCCGAGTTTTGATATTGCCGGGGAGGAGGTTGGCCTGACTCAGTGCCGGCGAGCGATCCAGTGAGGTTTTACGCACCTCAATGGTGGCGGCTTTGGGCGCTGGCAACCCTAAATTGTCAGCGACACGCCGGGCCAATTCCAGATCGATGTTGGCCAGAATCTCATTCACCTGCCGCGCGCGGATGAACTCGCGCTCAACCTTGCCTAACTCAAAGCTGTACGCCGAGATGATGTGTTCCTGCTCGTGCTTGCTCATGCTGTGGAAGAACAACCGCGCCTGGGAGAAGTGGTCGCTGAATGACTCACTGCGCTGACGGATCTTGTTGGCATCGATGCGTTCCGGGTAACTCTCGAAGCCGCCGTCACGTACCGCAGGCGGGGTTTCTTTCGGCCAGCCACCATCAATCGAGTTGGGCTCGTAGGACGCGCGCCCCTTATCGATAGTGGTCCGGTGCAGGGCATCACGCTGACCGTTGTGCATCGGCGTTAGCGTGCGGTTGATCGGAATCTCGTGAAAGTTCGGACCACCTAGTCGGCTGATCTGCGTATCGGTGTAGGAAAATAGGCGGCCTTGCAGCAACGGATCATTGGAGAAGTCGATGCCCGGCACGATATGCCCTGGGCAAAAGGCAACTTGCTCGGTTTCGGCGAAGAAGTTATCCGGGTTGCGGTTGAGCACCATTTTGCCCAGCGGTGTAATGGGTACGACCTCTTCCGGGATCAGTTTGGTCGGGTCGAGGATGTCGAAGTCGAAGGTGTGCTCGTCTTTCTCTTCGATGATTTGTACGCCCAGTTCCCACTCCGGGTAGTCGCCCATCTCGATCGATTCCCAGAGGTCACGACGGTGGAAGTCGGTGTCTTTGCCCGCGAGTTTTTGCGCTTCATCCCACACCAGCGAGCAGGTGCCGGCGGTGGGACGCCAGTGAAATTTGACGAAGCGCGATGTGCCCTCGGCATTGATCAAGCGGAAGGTGTGAATACCGAAGCCTTGCATGCTGCGCAGACTTTTCGGGATTGCCCGGTCAGACATGGTCCAGATCACCATGTGCGCGGACTCCGGCACCAGGGAAACGAAGTCCCAGAAGGTATCGTGGGCCGAGCCGCCGGTAGGTATTTCGTTATGCGGCTCGGGTTTCACCGCGTGTACAAAGTCCGGAAACTTGATCGCGTCCTGAATGAAAAACACCGGCATGTTGTTGCCCACCAGGTCGAAGTTGCCTTCGTCGGTAAAGAACTTCACGGCGAAACCGCGTACATCGCGCACGGTATCGCCGGACCCGCGTGGGCCCTGCACGGTAGAAAAACGGGTGAAGACCGGAGTCTTTTTCCCCGGATCCTGTAGGAATCCAGCTTTGCTCAGTGCCGAGTGATTTTCATACGTCTGAAAGTAGCCATGGGCGCCAGTGCCGCGCGCATGGACGATGCGCTCCGGAATACGCTCGTGGTCAAAGTGCGTGATTTTTTCACGCATGATGAAGTCTTCTAGCAACGATGGCCCGCGGGCACCGGCTTTCAAGGTGTTCTGGTTGTCCGAGACCTTCACGCCCTGGTTAGTGCGCAGGGCCTGTTCAGTGGCGTCGGAGCGGAACTGTTCCAGGCTTTCAAGCTTGGCGTTGGTGTTGCTGCGGTCCAGGGTGTCTGTTCCAGCCAGAGCGCTTTTTGGGGTGGCAGGCTTCTTGGTACTCATCAGTCGTAAACTCCTCGTTGCGATTCCCGCCGTAGCCAGGACTCTTGAGCAATTCCCCAGGCACGGCACCGGGGGCGTTTTCGAGTTGCCTAATGAGTGACTGATGAGGTTTTCAGCCGTTCCTTTTTTCTGACCTTTGATCGCGTTATTGCCAAATGGCAGGTTGATTGCGAAATAAATGCTAAGAACCTCTATACGGACAGGCTAAAATGCGCGCCCGGCTAACCGCTGATCCTTTTCTAACGCGCCCCACAAGGTTCGCTACGTGATCGAGTTTCAAAACGTCCATAAGACTTACCGCGTCGCCGGTAAGGATATTCCCGCCCTGCATCCGACCAATCTAACGATTGAGAACGGTCAGGTCTTCGGTCTGATCGGCCACTCCGGCGCGGGAAAAAGTACCCTGCTGCGTCTGATCAATCGCCTTGAAGAGTCCAGTGGCGGCAAGATCTTCGTCGATGGCGAAGAAGTCACCGCGCTCGACGCCAACAGCCTGCGGCGTTTCCGCCAACAGGTCGGGATGATTTTCCAGCACTTCAACCTGCTGGCGTCCAAGACCGTGGCTGACAACGTCGCGCTGCCGCTGACCCTCGCCGGTGAATTATCCCGCAGCGAGATCGACCTGCGTGTGGCCGAACTGTTGGCCCGTGTGGGTTTGTCTGACCACGCCAAGAAGTACCCGGCGCAGTTGTCCGGTGGCCAGAAACAGCGCGTCGGCATCGCCCGCGCCCTGGCGACCAAGCCGAAAATCCTGCTGTGCGACGAAGCCACCAGTGCCCTGGACCCGCAGACCACCGCGTCGGTCCTGCAATTGCTGGCCGAGATCAACCGCGAGTTGAAGCTGACCATCGTCTTGATCACTCACGAAATGGACGTGATCCGTCGCGTTTGCGACCAGGTTGCCGTTATGGACGCTGGTGTGATCGTCGAGCAAGGTTCGGTGGCCGAGGTGTTCCTGCATCCGAAGCACCCGACCACCAAGCGCTTTGTGCAAGAAGACGAGCAGATCGAGGACAGCGAACAGCGCGATGATTTCGCTCATGTGCCGGGCCGCATCGTGCGTCTGACCTTCCAGGGCGAAGCGACCTACGCGCCTTTGCTCGGTACCGTCGCTCGGGAAACCGGTGTGGACTACAGCATTCTGGCCGGTCGTATCGACCGCATCAAAGACGTCCCTTACGGGCAACTGACCCTGGCCATCACCGGCGGCGACATGGAAGCGGCATTTGCCCGCTTCACCGCGGCTGACGTCCACATGGAGGTGCTGCGCTAATGGAAACGTATGACGCTGCAGTAGAAGCAATCAAAGCGTTCTTCAAGAACATCGACTGGCTGGAAATCGGCCTGGCGTCTGGCGACACGATGCAGATGCTCGGCGGTTCGCTGTTGTTTACCATCCTGCTCGGCCTGCCGCTGGGCGTACTGCTGTTCCTGTGCAGCCCGCGACAGCTGCTCGAAAACCGAGTGGCCTACGCGCTGATGTCGCTGGCGGTGAATATCCTGCGTTCGCTACCGTTCATCATTCTGCTGATCGTGATGATCCCGTTCACCGTGTTGATCACCGGCACCTCGCTGGGTGTCGCCGGTGCGATTCCACCGCTGGTGGTGGGCGCTACGCCGTTCTTCGCGCGGCTGGTGGAAACGGCGTTGCGTGAAGTCGATCGCGGCATCATCGAAGCGACCCAGGCCATGGGGGCGACCACCCGGCAGATCATCATCAACGCGTTGCTGCCGGAGGCCCGACCGGGCATCTACGCAGCGATTACGGTGACGGCTATTACACTGGTTTCCTACACGGCAATGGCCGGTGTGGTGGGGGCCGGTGGATTGGGTGACCTGGCGATCCGTTTCGGATACCAGCGTTTCCAGACCGACGTTATGGTCGTCACCGTAGTGTTGCTGTTGGTGCTGGTGCAGATTCTGCAAATGGTGGGCGACAAACTGGTCGTTCACTTCTCACGCAAATAACCAATGAGCCGGCCATTCGCTGGCGGGCGCCACTCGGGCGCCGCAAGCGGGTACCCACAAGGAGTTAGCTGAATGAAAAAACTACTCGTCGCGTTCGCAGCCGTTGCTGCGTTCTCTGCTCAGGCTGCTGAAACCCTGACCGTCGCCGCCAGCCCGGTGCCGCACGCGCAAATCCTCGAATTCGTTAAACCAGCCCTCGCCAAAGAAGGTGTGGATCTTAAAGTTAAAGTCTTCACTGATTACATTCAGCCGAACGTGCAGGTGGCCGAGAAGCGTCTGGACGCCAACTTCTTCCAGCACCAACCGTACCTGGATGAGTTCAACAAGGCCAAGGGCACGAACCTGGTTGCTGTTGCCGGCGTGCATCTGGAACCGTTGGGCGCTTATTCCAGCAAATACAAAACGCTGGCCGAGCTGCCGGGCGGCGCTAACGTAGTGATCCCGAATGACGCGACCAACGGCGGCCGTGCGCTGTTGTTGTTGGAGAAGGCTGGCCTGATCAAGTTGAAGGATTCGAACAACATCCTGTCGACCATCAAGGACATCACCGAGAACAGCAAAGACCTGAAGTTCCGTGAGCTGGAAGCGGCGACCATCCCGCGCGTCCTGACTCAGGTTGACCTGGCGTTGATCAACACTAACTACGCGCTGGAAGCCAAGCTCGACCCGTCCAAGGACGCGCTGGTCATCGAAGGCAAAGACTCGCCTTACGTGAACATTCTGGTCGCTCGTCCGGACGATAAGGACAGTGACGCGATGCAGAAACTGGTCGCGGCCCTGCATACCCCGGAAGTGAAAGCGTTCATCCTTGAGAAGTACAAAGGCGCTGTATTGCCGGCGTTCTGATCCGCGAATGCAACAAAGAAGGGACGCCATGAGCGTCCCTTTTTTGTACCAAAACACAGGAGCCCTGTGGTGGTCAGTTACGTTTGAGCATTACTGGCAACTGCGCCACCAACTTCGCGTTGTTCAGCGGTCCACGAATGAACCCACGCTGGGTGCCGTCCGGCCCGATCACTGCCAGGTTGCCGCTGTGGTCAACGGTGTAATTCGGCTTGCTGGTGTCCGCCGGGATAAACGGAATACTCACCGCGTTGGCGACTTTTTGCAGCTCTTCGACCGACGTCGGTGTCAGGCCGATGAACTGCGGATCGAAGTAACCCAGGTACTGTTTGAGTTGCTTGGGCGAATCGCGGTTCGGGTCAACGCTGACCAGAATGATCTGCAACTTTTGCAGCGCGTCCGCCGGCAGCTCGCTTTTGATTTGTCGCAGTTGGGCCAGCGTGGTCGGGCAGATGTCCGGGCAGAAGGTGTAGCCGAAGAACAACAGGCTCCACTTGCCTTTCAACTCGTCGATCCTGACGGGTTTGCCATCCTGATCGGTCATCGTCACGTCGGGCAGATGGCGACTTTGCGGGAGCAGGATGATGCCCGCGTCAATCAACGCGGTCGGGTCACCCTGGCCCTTGCCAGACAACACTTTGTTGACGGTCAGGCCCAACACCAGCGCGATCAGGGCAACTAGGATGAAGACGGTTTTCTGGGTTCGGGTCATAGGTTCAACAGTAAGTAGTGGTCTACGAGCAGGGCGATGAACAGTAGGAACAAGTAGTAAATAGAGTACTTGAAGGTGTTGATCGCCGCGTGCGGCCGAGTGCCACGGTACAGCACCACGGCCCATTGCAGAAACCTCGCGCCCAGGCCGAGTGCGCAAATCAGGTAGAGCACCCCGCTCATATGGATGACATAGGGCATCAGGCTGACTGCCAACAGCGCAAAGGTGTAAAGCAGGATATGAATTTTGGTGTAGTGCTCACCATGGGTCACCGGCAGCATTGGAATGTCAGCCTTGGCATATTCCTCTTTGCGGTGAATGGCCAGGGCCCAGAAGTGCGGCGGGGTCCAGGCGAAAATGATCAACACCAGCAGCAGCGGTTCAGCGCTAACGTGACCGGTGGCCGCCACCCAGCCCAGCAGCGGCGGGGCGGCACCGGCCAGGCCACCGATGACGATGTTTTGCGGTGTCGCGCGCTTCAAAAAACCGGTGTAAACCACGGCATATCCAAGCAAGGAAGCCAGCGTCAGCCAGGCCGTCAGCGGATTGGTGAAGGTCAGTAGCAAGGCCTGGCCGAGCACCGCCAGCACCAGAGCAAAGGTCAGCGCAGCGGTGGGTGACACCCGGCCTTCGGCCAAGGGACGTTTATGGGTTCGGGCCATGACCGCATCGATGCGTCGGTCCACCACGTGATTGACGGCCGCCGCGCCACCGGCACACAGGCCGATTCCCAGGTTGCCGAATACCAGCACCGTCCACGGCACGCCGGCGCGGGTCGCGAGGAACATCCCCACCAGCGATGTGATGAGCATGAGCACCACCACTTTGGGTTTGGTCAGCTCCAGGTAGTCACGCCAGATGGCCTGACTGTGACGCTCGCCGATCAGAGTCGCCATGGCATCTCTCCTTTTATTGTGATGGGGCCGATGGCGTGTTTGCGCGGGCTGAAGCGCCAGCGCACAGGCGATGGCTGCTTGACCCGAGTCAGGCTGGTTCGGGCGTGGTAGTTCACCAGCACCAGCGTCAGCAGCAACGCTGCGCCCCCGGCGTTATGGGCGACGGCCACCGGCAGCGGCAGGTGAAACAGCACATTGCTGATGCCGAGGGTGATTTGGGCGGCAAGGGCGATCAGTACCAGCCCCGCCAGGCGTGTCATGCCGACGACTTTAAGCTGCCAGGCCAGGCCGAGCAGCACGCCAGTCACCAGTAACGCACCGACACGGTGAGTCAGGTGAATGGCGGTGCGGGCGTCACTGTCCAGTTGCCCGCCAAGGTAATTCGGGCCGATGTGTTGGGTCAGGTGAAAGCCGTTGGCGAAATCGGCCGGTGGCAGCCACTGCCCGTGGCAGGTCGGGAAGTCGATACAGGCGACCGCCGCGTAGTTGGAACTGACCCAGCCACCGAGGGCGATTTGCACAATCACCAGCAGCAAGCCGGCGGTCGCCCAATACTGCAAGCGCCTGGGAACGGTGAGCGCCGGCAATACGCCGGACAACCTCAGCGTCAGCAGAAACAGCAAGCTCAGGGTCGCAAAGCCCCCGAGCAAATGCCCGGTGACCACTTGCGGCCAGAGCTTGAGCGTCACGGTCCACATCCCGAACGCCGCTTGAGCGAACACCACCGCCAACAAAAACAGCGGTAATTTCACCGGTTGCCCCGGATGATGACGATGAACCCAGGCGCGACCGGCCAGCACGGCGATCAACAGCCCCAGTGTGCCGGCGAAATAGCGGTGGATCATTTCGTTCCAGCCCTTGTGGGCCACCACCGGTGTCTCGGGGAAATGCAGTTCGGCGTGGGCCAGTTGGGCTTCGCCTTGCGGCACGCTGATAAAGCCATAGCACCCCGGCCAATCCGGACAGCCAAGGCCCGCGTGGGTCAGACGGGTATAGGCTCCGAGCAACACCACAATCAGTGCCAGCAAGGTGGCAAACAGCGCGAGGCGAAATCCAGGTTTGGCCATGACGATGCCCTTATCCGATGTTCGACAGTTTCAGCAGGTGACGCAGGTCGTTGAGCAGGTCTTTGCCTTTGACCGTCGGGTCGTAGCGCAGCACCAGATTGCCGTGTGGGTCGATGATCCATAGTTGCGGCGTCGCTTTGTCCCCGGTGGCCTTGCTGAACGTTGTCAGGTCCATCGGGTAGCGTTTCAGTTGCGGGTATTCGCGTGTCAGCTTGGCGTCGTAATCGGCGCTCAGCGGTTGCGCGGCGGCCAGGGCATGGCTGGCGCGAGACGCATCACGACCGAGGCCGATCTGAATCTGCCGCGCCAGGTACACCAGTTGCTGGCAGTCCACCAAACACGCCTTGGGCGCGGTCACCAGCAGTTGCCAGCGCTCCTCTTCGGCCTGGACGCCAAGGTCGGCGCGGGTCTGGCCGTTGCCGATCAGTTCACCGTGATAAATACGGCCGTCCGGCACCCAGAAATTGAGTTTGTACATGCCGGTGGCAAGGATCATCGGACCGATCACCCCGAGCAGTATCAGCAATAGCTGGAGACGACCTTTGCGCCGACTCGCCGGCGGTTTTGCCTCAGACATGCTGGGTGGATTCATGGCCGCTCCCATGGTGCTTCTCCTTTGCGTTGTGCCAGCCGAGGTAGATAAAGAGGCCGCACAGGGCGATCGCCATGGCGAACCACTGCACGGCATAAGCAATATGTTTTTCCGGCCCCATGGCCACCACTGGCCAATCGGCCTGGTAGGCACCGGGGCCGGGTTCTTCGCGTAATTCGTAGGCAAAACCCTCGCGCCCCAGTGCGGCCCAGAGCTTCGACGGCTCGACGGCGGTGATCAGCTTCGGCCATGTCGAGGTGCTGGGGTCGGCGTGCAGTTGGAAGGTTGCACCGGGGGAGACGTAGACCCAGGCATCCAGGCTCAAGGTCTCGGTGGGGGTTTTGAACTGTACAGGGGTGCGTCGCACCGGCCAGGGCAGCCAACCGCGATTGACCAGCAGCCAGAGCCCGGTCGCCTGATCGTGAAACGGTTGCAGCAGTTCGACGCCGACGTTGCCGTTGCGCTGCCGGTTATCCAATAGCAGGCTGTGTTCGGCATCAAACTGCCCGTGCAGGCGGACACGGCGAAAGGCTGGGTCCTGGGTGTGTGGTAGCTCGGTGCTGGCCATAGGTTCGGCCGCTCGGCGTTCGGCGTAGTTTTGCAGCAGCGCACTTTTTTCCGCGCCCCGGCTCAACTGCCAGAATCCGAGTGAGATCAGTAATGGCAGCAACAAGGCGACCACCAGGGTCGGCACGATACCGGGCTGAAAACGCTTCATGGCGTTGCCCGAATGTCAGTCATCGCGATCGCTATACTCACCTGCATCGCCTGTTCCCCGGAGTTGCGCCATGCTCAAAACAGCCATCGTGCTGATGCTGATTGCCACGGTCGTCAGCCTGTTCAGCGGCCTGTTTTTTCTGGTCAAGGACGACAGTCGTTCAACACGCCTGGTCATTGCCTTGAGTGTTCGGGTTGCCTGCGCCGCTATCACCGTCGGCTTGATTGCCTGGGGTTTCTACAGCGGCCAACTGGTCTCTAGTGCGCCTTGGTAAAGGCCTTAAAGCACGTAGACGAAAACAAACAGGCCGATCCACACCACGTCCACGAAATGCCAGTACCAGCTCGCGGCCTCGAAACCGAATTGGTGCTCTGCGTCGAAATGCCCGCGCATGATCCGCATCAGCATCACGAACAGGATGAGGGTGCCAATGGTCACGTGGGCACCGTGGAACCCGGTCAGCATGAAGAACGTCGCGCCGTAGACGCCCGACCCCAGCGTCAGCCCCAGTTCGCGGTAGGCGTGCATGTATTCCTCGGCCTGTAGCGCGAGGAACCCGCAGCCCAGTAGCACGGTGATTGCCAGCCAGATTTTCAGTGCGCCGCGATGGCCCTTTTTCAAGGCGTGGTGGGCGATGGTCACGGTCACACTGGAGGTCACCAGCAAAAGCGTGTTGACCAGCGGCAGGCCCCAGGGGCTGATGACTTCCTTGGGCGGTGGGAAGAGTGTCGGGTCAGGGTTGTGCAGCAGCGGCCAGGTGAACTGGAAGTTGGGCCACAGCATGTGCGCGACGCCTTTGGGGCCTTCGCCCCCCAGCGCCGGGCCCGAGATGTGCCGCACATAAAACAGCGCGCCGAAGAAGGCGATGAAGAACATCACCTCGGAGAAGATGAACCAACTCATGCCCCAGCGAAACGAGCGATCAAGCTGCGCGCTGTACAAACCCGCTCGGCTTTCCTTGATCACCGCCCCGAACCAGCCGAACAGCATGTAGGCCAGCAGCAGGCCGCCGACGAAAAAGATCAGCGGGCCGTGGGATTCCGGTCGCGCGGCCTTGAGATCATTGAACCAGGTGCCCAGGCCATAGACCGTGACCAGCATGCCCAGCGTGGCGATGATCGGCCATTTGCTTTGGGCCGGAACGTAATAATGCTCATGAGTTGCCATTTATTGTTCTCCTTATCGGGCACGCTTAACCGCCAGTTTTTACGGCTACCGGTGGGTGACGGGCGGTGATATCGAACAGCGTGTAGGACAGCGTCAGGTGCTTCACATCCTTGGGCATGTCCCGGTCAACGATGAAACGCACCGGCATCTCGATCCGTTCACCGGGCTGTAGCACTTGCTGGGTAAAGCAGAAACATTCGGTTTTGTGGAAATACTCTGCCGCTTCGCTGGGAGCGATGCTCGGGACGGCTTGGGCACTCATCGGGCGATCGGTGGGGTTGTAGGCGATAAACAACATTTCGCTTACCGCCCCTGGATGGGTGGTCAGTTCATTGCCCTTGGGATAAAACTCCCAGGGCATGTCGGCGTTGTTCATCGACAGAAATTGCACCCGCACCTGGCGCGAGTTATCCACTACTTGCTCGCCTTCATATTGCCCTGCGGTCTTGCCGTTGATACCGAAAGCCTTGCACATCACGTCGTAGATCGGCACCAAGGCAAACCCGAACACAAACATCGCCACCACCACCATCAGTAGGCGGGTGACCAGTTTCTTTAACGAGATCGAGTCAGCCATGGTGCTTGACCTCTGCGCCAAATCTTGTGGCAGCGGTGGTGTGAAGATTCGACTTGCTCGCGATAGCGATGTGTCTGACACACCGCGCCGACCTCATCGCAGGCAAGTCCGCTCCCACAACTACTAGAACGTTCACTTCACTTCCGGCGGGGTGGTGAAGGTGTGATACGGCGCGGGCGACGGTACGCTCCACTCCAGGCCTTCGGCGCCATCCCACGGCTTGGCCGGTGCTGGCGGGCCGCCGCGAATGGTCTTGATCACGATGAACAGAAAGAACAGCTGCGTGGTGCCGAACATGAAGGCTCCGATCGACGACACCATGTTGAAGTCGGCAAATTGCAGGTTGTAGTCCGGAATCCGCCGGGGCATGCCTGCCAGCCCCACGAAGTGCATGGGGAAGAAGGTCATGTTCATGCCGACGAATGACAGCCAGAAATGCAGCTTGCCCAGGGTTTCGTCGTACATGTGACCGGTCCATTTCGGCAGCCAGTAGTAGGCCGAGGCGAAGATCCCGAAGATGGCGCCGGGGACCAGTACGTAATGAAAGTGCGCGACGACGAAGTAGGTGTCCTGGTACTGGAAGTCTGCCGGGGCAATGGCCAGCATCAACCCGGAGAACCCGCCGATGGAAAACAAAATGACGAACGCCACGGCGAACAGCATCGGCGTTTCGAAGGTCAGCGAGCCTTGCCACATAGTGCTCGCCCAGTTGAACACCTTCACCCCAGTGGGCACTGCGATCAGCAGGGTGGCGTACATGAAGAACAGCTCGCCCACCAGCGGAATGCCGACCACGAACATGTGGTGGGCCCACACGATGAACGACAGGAACGCGATGCTTGCCGTGGCATAGACCATCGAGGTGTAGCCGAACAGCGGCTTGCGCGAGAAGGTCGGGATGATCGAGCTGACCGCACCGAAGGCCGGCAGGATCATGATGTACACCTCGGGGTGCCCGAAGAACCAGAACACATGCTGGAACAGCACCGGGTCACCCCCACCGGCGGCACTGAAGAAACTGGTGCCGAAGTGGATGTCCATCAGCATCATCGTCACGCACCCGGCCAGCACCGGCATCACCGCAATCAACAGGAACGCGGTGATCAGCCAGGTCCAGACGAACAGCGGCATTTTCATCAGCGTCATGCCTGGGGCGCGCAGGTTGAGAATGGTCGCGATCACGTTGATCGCGCCCATGATCGAGCTGATGCCCATCAAGTGGATGGCGAAAATGAAATAGGTCACGCTTTCCGGCGCATAGGTCGTGGACAGCGGTGCGTAGAAGGTCCAGCCGAAGTTGGGGCCGCCGCCAGGCATGAACAGCGTCGAGACCAGCAGGATGAACGCCGCCGGCAACAGCCAAAAGCTGAAATTGTTCATGCGTGGCAGGGCCATGTCCGGGGCGCCGATCATCAGCGGGATCATCCAGTTGGCCAAGCCGACGAAGGCCGGCATCACCGCCCCGAAGACCATCACCAGACCGTGCATGGTGGTCATCTGGTTGAAAAAGGCAGGTTCGACGATTTGCAGTCCGGGCTGAAACAGCTCGGCGCGAATCACCATCGCAAAAGAGCCGCCCAGCAGAAACATGCAGAACGCGAACCACAGGTACAGCGTGCCGATGTCCTTGTGGTTGGTGGTCAGCACCCAGCGCATCAGGCCTTTGGCGGGGCCGTGGGCGTGGTCGGGCGAATGGCCATGGTCATCGATGACAGCGCTCATGGCCGCTCTCCTGAGAACGAATGGGCTGGGCTGGCCGCGGCATTAGCCTGCGACCGGTTCCGGGAAGACGCAATTGAGAGGCTCATTTGCTTTGCACCTGTTTCAGCGCCAGGACATCTTTGGGCGTCACCATGTCGCCCTTGTTATTGCCCCAGGCATTGCGTTCGTAGGTCACGACCGCGGCGATATCGACTTCCGACAGTTGCTTGCCGAACGCCGCCATGGCGGTGCCGGGTTTGCCGAAGTAGACGCGATGCAGGTGATCTTCTTTCGACCCGGTGGCAATCGGCGAGCCTTTGAGCGCCGGGAACATCGGCGGCAGGCCCTGGCCTTCAGCCTGGTGACAGGCCACGCAGGTGGTGTGATAGATCTTGTCGCCCCGCGCCTTGAGCTCGTCGAGGGTCCATTCCTTGGTCGTCAGTTCTTTGAGTTGTAGGGCTTGTGCTTTGCGATCCGCCAACCATTTGTCGTAATCGACCTGGGTCTTGACGTCGACCACGATGGGCATGAAGCCGTGATCCTTGCCGCACAATTCGGCGCACTGGCCACGGTAGATGCCGGGTTTGTCGACGCGGGTCCAGGCTTCGTTGATGAACCCCGGAATCGCATCACGCTTGACCGCGAAGGCCGGCACCCACCAGGAGTGGATCACGTCGGCAGACGTCACCAGGAAGCGCACCTTGGCGCCGATCGGCAAGACCAGCGGCTGATCGACTTCCAGCAGGTAGTTCTCGCCTTTGGGTTCCTTGTTGTGGATCTGGTCGGCGGGCGTGGCCAGGTTGCTGAAAAACTCGACGTCCTGACCCAGGTACTTGTAGTGCCACTTCCACTGATAGCCCGTGATCTGGATATCGATATCCGGTTCGCTGACGTCGTACATCTTGATCAGGGTTATAGTGGCGGGCACGGCCATGGCGATCAGAATCACCAAGGGCACGATGGTCCAGAGAATTTCGACGGTGGTGCTTTCGTGAAATTTTGCGGCCACCTGCCCTGTGGAGCGGCGGTGGACCATCATCGACCAGAACATGGCGCCGAAGACGATGATGCCGATTACCACACAGATCCAGAAGATGGTCATGTGCAGGTCGAATACTGCGTGACTGATTTCAGTCGCTCCAGGCGCCATATTCACAGTCCAGGCAGCGTGTGCCTGGCTGAAAATCGACCACAACAGGAGGCCCATCCAGACATGTGGATGTCGCATCATTGCGGGTTCCCCTTATCGTTCTTGTTATCCCGCCGGCTAACACCGACGGCAAGGGAGCGGCTTTTTCAGACTACGAACTTGAATTGCCGAGCCTTGCTGCTTATGCAGTCGGGCGTCATCAGCTAACTCCATTCAAAACCGAGTATAGCCAGCGACTGCCACCTCGCAACGCGAGCGCGTAAATCAGCTGAAACAGCTTGGAGTTGCGCTCAAGGCCACGAATGGAGAAGGATGCAGACGAGTCGCGGCAAACCGATATAACGCAGGTATATCAAGGATGAAATATTTATGACAAATGCGTCTTAGCATTTTTCGTGAGCCAGCTAAGTTATGTCTTCCCTATATCATTGCCTTTGTTCCCTGGAGTTTTCATGAACACCGCCGCATTGCGCGAGCAGATCCAAAAAGCCCGACAACATGAGGCCGAGACCGGCCTGTTAACTCGTCAACTGGAAACCCAACTGCCGCATCTGCACGCCGCCATCCAGTTGCCGGATGTCGATGCCAAAGGCGTGATGACACGCTTTGTGGCCGCTTACATAGAGCAAGTGCCAGACCTGCTGGACGCAGCCAATGATGTAGCACGTGAGGCGGGCATTGAATCGCAGATAAAACCGGTGCTGAAAATCGCCGAGCAGTTCTTCCTGCAACCCCCGGCGATCATGGCCGGGCACATCGGTCTGGACAGCCTGCTGGACGAAGCCTATCTGGCGCATCGATTGGTTGAAGAGGTCAATGACCTGTACATCAAGCATTTTGGTCAGCCGCTGATCCCTTTGGACATGACGGTCGCCAACCTGATTGCCCACCAATTGATCGGCGAAGCATTCGCCAACCAACTGGATGAGGCGGTGCATCACGCTGTGGACGAGATGCTCGACGAAGACAGTTTCGCGCTGGAGTCAGTCGAAGCCTATCGCGAGAAGCTCAACAGTCCGGACACCGGCGCCGCGTGGAAACGCTGGCCGTGTTTGTCGCGCCAGTTGGGCGTGGGGCTCGCGCTGGACCAACCCGCCGCGTAAAGCACCATATGCTCTGTAGGAGCCATGCGGTGCTCCTACTTGCCCGCGAAGGCGTCTTCACAGACGCCAAAAGCTTCGCGGGCAAGTCACACCGCTCGCGCCAACACAGTTATTTATCCGGCTGAGCCCATGCCGGATGTGGTGCGCAATCGACCTTCCAGCCTGCGTTTCAACCCACGCGCCTCTATCACGAGCGTCGAACCCTTCGCGGCATTCGCCCGGCCCCACTCCTCAAGCAACTCAAGGCACGAGTGATCGATATAACTCAGGTTGTTGAGCGGTACATGCACGGTTGTGCCTGCGGGGATCGTCCCTAGCACTTGCGTCAGGGCCGGCACCTTGAGAAAGGTCGCCGCGCCCACCAGCCGCAGTTCCATTTCGCCGTTTGCCGGCAGATCGATCAGGCTGATTTTCAGCCGTGATGCTTTCCACGCGAGTTTGGCCAGGGTCAGGCCGAAACCAATCAGCACGCCGGTCAGCAGGTCAGTAAAGATAATCGCCAGCGCGGTGGCCGCGTAAGTGAACATCGGCATCCGACCGTAACGCCCCAGCCCACGAAATGCTTTCAGGTCCACCAGTTTGAAACCGGTGTAAACCAGCACACCCGCGAGGCTCGCCACGGGAATGCTTTGCAGCAGGCTGGAGAGCAGCAAAACGAATGCCAGCAGCCATAAACCATGGAAGATCGTCGAAAATCGTGTGGTCGCACCGGCCTGAACGTTGGCCGAGCTGCGCACGATCACACCGGTCATCGGCAGCGCACCGAGCAGTCCGCAGAGCATGTTGCCCACGCCTTGAGCTGACAATTCACGGTCGAAGTCCGACCGTTCGCCATTGTGCATTCGGTCCACGGCAGCGGCGGACAGCAGGGTTTCGGCACTGGCGATAAACGCCACGGCAAACGCGGCGATCAGTAGGGTTGGATCGGCCAGGTTCAGCAGGTCTGCCGGTTTTAGCCAGTCGATGGCTTCCGCCAGATTGGCCGGGACCTCCACGCGTTTGACCTGCAAGGCCAGCATCAGGCTGGCAACCGTTGCCAGGCCGACACCGAGCAAAGCACCGGGAATGAATCGCAATGAATGAGGGCGCAATTTTTCCCACAGCCACATCACGGCAATAGTCGACAGCCCAAGCAGGCCAGCCTGCCAGCCCACGGAAGGCAGGGCTTGAGCCACGGCGGCAGGAAAGGCTACGAGGTTATCCAGCCCCGACGGTTTGGGGGCCGCATCGAGCATCACATGCACTTGTGACAGCACAATCAATACGCCAATGCCGGCGAGCATGCCGTAGACCACCGCCGGCGCGGTCACACGGAACCAGCAGCCCAGTTTCAGGCGTCCGGCCACCAGTTGCAGAAAACCCGCGAGCAGCAGGATAGGCCCCAGCATGGCGATGCCATGCTGGCGCACCAGTTCGAACACCAGCACCGCCAGACCTGCCGCCGGACCGCTGACTTGCAGCGGTGAGCCGGCCAGCCAGCCAACCACCAAACCACCGATAATCCCGGTGATCAGGCCTTTGGAAGGGGGTAGCCCCGAGGCAATCGCGATGCCCATGCACAGGGGCAGGGCCACCAGAAACACAACCACGGAAGCCAGCAGCTCCCGTGGCAATACAGCTTTCAGTTGCGCAGCACGCATAGTGATTCTCCCTACATTTTCTTCAGGCATGGCAAAGCCGGGCTGCCGGATTGGCAGCCTCGGCTAAACCACACAGGGATTTAGGAGTGTTTAAAAGCGCGCTTTGGGCGTTGCCACCGGAATCGGATGGCTGCCATCGAGCGGCAGGAAGCAGCCCTGATCCGCGTCGTAAGCTTTAATTTCGCTGGTTTCGATGCTGTAGACCCAACCATGGATGAACAGCTGACCGTTGGCCATGCGTGAGGCCACGGAGGGATGCGTGCGTAAATGCTGCAATTGGGCGATCACATTCTCTTCGGTGAGGATGTGCATGCTTTCGCTTTCATTCGCGCAATTGCAATTTTCCTGGACCATGGTTTTTGCCACTTCGGCGTGGCGCAGCCAGGCTTTGACCGTGGGCATTTTTTCCAGGCTTTGCGGGTTGAGCACCGCGCGCATGGCGCCGCAATCGGAATGCCCGCAGATGATGATGTGCTGCACGCCCAAGGCCAGTACCGCGTATTCGATGGCAGTGGAAACACCGCCGTTCATCTGGCCGTAAGGCGGTACCACGTTGCCGACATTACGCGTGACGAACAGGTCGCCGGGGGAGCTTTGGGTGATCAGCTCGGGAACGATGCGCGAATCGGCACAGGCGATGAACATCGCCCTGGGGCTCTGGGCCGTGGCGAGTTTCTTGAAGAGCTCTTCCTGTTGTGGGAAGACTTCGTGGTGAAAATGCAAAAAGCCATCAACGATATGCTGCAGCGCTGCATCGGCGGTTTCCGCCTCGGGGTGAGCTGGAGCCGACGCAGCCAACGGCTGTTTATCCTTGTCACTCATAATTGATCCTCTTGGGTCGGAGTTTGGGAAGTGTCCCGTTTTATCCGATGTGAAGCCAGTGGCTGTCTAAAAAACGTACAGGTTAAAAAATCAGACCCGTCAGTCACGCGGTGAACAAGGTAGCTATCGAAACTTAACTCAAACTGAATAAAGGCTCTATCTCGTGTGTTCCAGGTCACAAAAAACGTGACTGGCCTACAAGTGGCACGCGTTTTTCTCGACTTAACCCTAGGTCAATTGTCGTCAAATCAAAGGCATCTGGCGACCGGGCGGACAGAAGGCGGTGCAGTCCAGATTGAAACCTTCGCGCCGATTGAGCCGCAAGCGCTTGATGGTTTTGGTAAACCGTTGCGCCAGCAGGTCCGCCAATGGCCCCTCACCACGCATCCTGGCGCCAAATCGACTGTCGTACCGTTCGCCGCTTCGGCTCTGTCGGATCAGGTTCAGCACATGGGAGGCCCGCTGTGGATAGTGAGCCGCCAGCCATTCTTCGAACAGCGGCGCTACCTCCAGTGGCAGGCGCAACATCATGTAGGCGGCGCTCTGGGTGCCAGCGGCATGGGCCTCGGTGAGCAGGCTTTCAAGCTCGCTGTCGTTGATCATCGGGATCATCGGTGAACACAGCACTCCCACTGGAATCTCGGCTTCGCGCATGACGCGGATCGCCCGCAAACGAGCCTTGGGGGCCGCAGCCCTGGGTTCGAGGATGCGTTTCAGTTCGTCGTCCAGCGTGGCGAGGCTGATCATCACGGCCACTAGCCGCTGCTCTGCAAGTTCGGCCAGCAAGTCGAGATCGCGAAAAATCAGCGAGCCCTTGGTGATGATGGTCACCGGGTGACGTTAACGCAGCAGGACTTCGAGGGTTTTGCGGGTGATTTTGTGTTCGCGCTCGATGGGCTGATACGGATCGGTGTTGGAACCCAGGTTGATCGGTGCGCTTGGAGAGCTGCTCCTCCAGCACATCGGCGGCGTTGGTCTTGGCGATCAGTTTGGTTTCGAAATCCAGCCCCGGCGACAGGTCCCAATAGGCATGGCTGGGCCGCGCGTAACAATAAATGCAGGCATGTTCGCAGCCGCGATAGGGATTGATAGAGCGGTCGAAGGGCAAATCCGGCGGCCACCGAGCGGTTCGGCGCGAAGCGATTGTGCGGGTTGGTCGCGGTGCCGCGACCGCGTGGGGGGGGGCGGTGGACATGAAAACGCCTCGATACTGCTTTTTATGCAGTGTCGAGGCGTCGTTCATTTGGCCAGTGCCGCAGGGCGATTAGTTTTTCTGGGTGACTTGGCCCAGATCGTCGCCGGAGGTGCTCTTCATATCATCCTTGCGGAGCGCCGCCACGGTGCTCGCCTTGACCGGCGAGCCGCTGTTGCCCCAACTGCTGCGGATGAAGCTGACCACCTGCGCCACTTCCTCATCCGACAGCCGCCCGGCAAATCCCGGCATGGTGAAGGTTGAAGGCGCCGTGTGAGTCGCTGGCAAGGTGCCGCCCTTGAGCACGATGTGAATCAGCGAAGTCGGATCGTCCGACTGCAACACCGGGTTGCCCGCCAGCGCCGGGAATACTCGGGTATAGCCATGGCCGTCGGTCCGATGGCAGGCCGCACAGTTGTCGATGTAAACCGATGCGCCAGGCCTGCTGTCGTCACCCTTCCACAGTGCCTGGGCGACTTTCGGGTCGTACTGATGCGGCCTGTCGTTGGGGTCATTGGCCGGCAGGGACTTGAGGTAACGGGCAATCGCGGTCAGATCCGCGTCGGTCATGTACTGCATGCTGTGTGTGACCACGTCGCTCATGCCACCGAACACGGCGCTGCGGTCGCTGCGGCCGGTCTTGAGGAACTGCACCAGTTGTTCCTCGCTCCAGCTCCCGAGGCCGTCTTTGTGGTCGCCCCGCAGACTTTTCGCGATCCAGCCTTCCAGCGGTGCGCTGCCTGACAGAAACGTATTGCCTTCACCAGCATTCAGGGCTTTTTCCTGCATGCTCAAGGCCCGTGGCGTATGACACGCGCCGCAATGCCCCAGGCCTTCCACCAGATAAGCGCCGCGATGGACGACGGGATCTGTACCTGGCAACGCCGGGTCATCGTTGACGGTCGGCGCAAACAGCCAGCGCCAGCCCGCGAGCGGCCAACGCATGCTCAACGGCCATGGAATGTCGCTGTCCCGGTTTGCTTGAGCCACCGGCGCCACGCCGTGCATAAAGTAGGCGTACAAGGCTTTCATGTCGGTTTCGTTGACGGTGGCGTAGGACGGGTACGGCATCGCTGGGTACAAGGTACTGCCGTTTTTGGCGACGCCGTGGCGAACGGCTTTGTCGAAATCCTCGAAGCTGTAGTCGCCCAGACCGGTTTTGTCCGGGGTGATATTGGTCGAGTAGATCGTACCGATCGGCGTCTCCATTGGCAGGCCACCGGCAAACGGCTTACCGTTTTTGGCGGTGTGACAGGCGACGCAATCTCCGGCTCGGGCGAGGTATTCGCCTTGCTTGATCAGGTTTTGATCCGCGTTGGCGGCGTAAATCGAGCCGCTGGCCAGCAGGGCGAAGAGGGCGATAGAGAGTGCTTTCATGGTTATCGCTCCTTATGCCTGAACCAGCGGGCCAGGGTTTTTCAGGTACTGCTCGCGGATCGCACGGGCCGACCAGTACGTCAGTGCCGCGACTAGCCCCGTAGGGTTGTAGCCCAAGCCTTGTGGGAAAGCTGACGCACCAGGCACGAACACGTTGTGTACGTCCCAACTTTGCAAATAACGGTTCAAGGCGCTGGTCTTGGGGTTGGTGCCCATGATCGCGCCGCCGTTGAGGTGGGTGGTTTGGTAGGACGCTGTATTGAAGTGCTCACCGACCTTCTTGCCCAATACTGCGATGGCTTTGGGGCTCATGGCTTCGGCAATCTTGCCCATTTTTTCGACCATGAAGCGGTTCATCTTGATGTCGTTTTCCTGCCAGTCGAAGGTCATGCGTAACAACGGCAAACCGTAGGCATCGCGATACACCGGGTCCAGATCCAGGTAGTTGCCGCGGTAGGACTGATGCGCGCCGTGGGCGTCCATCGACACTTGGTGGGTGTAGTAATCGGCAGTGGCGCGTTTCCAGTCACTGCCCCACGCCGGCGTGCCCGGTGGGTTGGACGTGCCAGCGATGGGGCGACTGCCGGCCTGGTTGACCCACATAGGTGAGCCGCCGACGAAACCGTGGGGACCATGATCGAAGTTATCGGCATTGAAGTCGTCCAATGCCACGCCATTGCCTCCAGCCCCGATGAAGTTGTTGGTGTGGGTGTCTTTGTCGAAAAACGCCTTGATGGTGGCCATGTTCTGATAGGCGAAGTTCTTGCCTACCACACCTTCGCCACTGATCGGGTCGTAGGGTTTGCCGATACCGGACAGCAGCATCAGCCTCACGTTATGAAATTGAAACGCGCCGAGTATCACCAGATCGGCGGGTTGCTCGATTTCCCGACCCTGTCCGTCCACATAGGTCACGCCAGTCGCTTTGCGCTGGGTACTGTCGAGATTGACCCGTAACACGTGCGAATTCGGCCGCAGTTCGAAGTTGGGCAGTGGTTTGAGCGCTGGCAGAATGTTTACGTTCGGCGACGCCTTGGAATACATGTAGCAGACGTAGCCGCTGCAAAAACCGCAGAAATTGCAGGGGCCCATCTGTGCGCCGTAAGGATTGGTATAGGGGCCTGAGGTATTGGCCGAGGGTAGGTTGTAGGGTTTGTAACCCACGGCGGTGGCGGCTTTCTGGAACAGCTGTGCGGAAACTGTGTTTTTTTGCGATTCCAGCGGAAAAGGGTTCGAGCGATCCGGTGCGTAGGGGTTGCCACCCTTGCCTTCACCGACGCGTTGACCGTTCACCGTCCAGGCTTGACCCGAGGTTCCGAACACTTTTTCGGCGTAATCGAAAAACGGCTCCAGTTCTTCGTAGCTGACGCCGAAGTCCTGGATGGTCATGTCCTTGGGGATGAAGTTTTTGCCATAGCGTTCTTCGTAATGGCTGCGCATGCGCAACTCGATCGGATCGACACGAAAGTGTACGCCGGACCAATGCAAGCCGGCGCCACCCACACCGTTTCCGGGCAGGAAGGCACCGAGTTGGCGATTTGGCAAGGCGATGTCATTCACGCTATGGCGAATCGTGACGGTCTCTTTGGAGATGTCCTGAAAGAGTTTTTTTCTCACGCTGTAGGTGAGTTCATCGATCACCTGGGGATAGTTACCGTCCGGGTACGTGTCCTGCATCGGTCCGCGCTCGAGCGCCAGTACGTTGAGGCCTGCCTCTGTCAGCTCTTTGGCCATAATCGCGCCCGTCCAGCCAAACCCGACGATCACTGCATCGACCTTCTTCATTACCGTTGCCATGCTCAAGCCCTCTCGCCGCGAATCGAAACTGCCGGGAAGGGGTATTGCTCATTGCGTTCCACCCAGTCCATGAAGTCGGCGCGAGCGCCGGGAAAGCCGATCATGGTCCAGCCGACCATGTCTTTGTTGCCGCCGTGGATCGGGTCGCAGAAGAACCCTTCTTTGGTGTTTTGCAGCAGCAGATTGAAGAAAATCTGTGCGGGGACGTTAGCGAATTGCGGTTTGCCGGCTTCGAGTTGCTTGAGCAAATCATCTCGGGTAGCGCTGTCTTGCTGAGCAAAGACTTTACCGTTGAGCGCTTTCGACCACGCATCCGTTGCTGCGATGCCCAAGCGGTAGATCTCTTTGGGTACCAGTTTGCTTTGCCAGCCCATTTCCGGCGGGGCATCGGCGTTGAACGGCCCCTGCATGAACCAAAGGGCGCCGGCAGCGTAAGGGGTGTTCATTTGTCGGTCGATGTATTCGGGGACGCCAGCCTCAAGCGCTCCGGGGCCTTGGGCATCGCTGGGGATCAACTGAGCGACGGCGGCCTTGATGAATGTCCACTCTTGGGCGGTGAAGTAGCTTGGCTCGTAGAGGCTGTTGCTGACGGGCGCTCCCCCTTGGCTCGGTTTGGCCGCTGCCGTATCGGGGGCGGCCATCAGGACCGTGCTGCCCAGCGCGGTGCTGGCGACTGTGACCACTGGGATCAAGGTCAGGGATTTGCGTAAAAACTCACGCCGTGGGTTATCTCGATCTTGATCAGACATGGGGGATGCACCTCATCAGGCATTGATGGTTTTTAGCCGTTTCGTTGAACGACTTTTCGTTTTGGCAGGGATACGCGCCGAAGTCGACTCGGTAAAAAAGCAAAAGCCTGTAAACTTTAGAAACAAATGGTAGCAGGCTATGTATCGACATGAATCGACTCAATGGAAAAAGCCGCGCTTTTTCGATGAGCGCGGCCCTCGGCCGGTCGATTCACAATTCTTTGACAGTCACCTCACAGACCTTTGACTGCTTAAGGCTGAAGCTCACAGCTTTATTCTCTGTCTTTCTAACGCGGTCACCCGAGCATGTTTAAAACACGTCTTATCCCAGCGATGTGTCTGTCGTTGGTCGTATTGTTCAACCTGTCACCGACGATGGCTGACGACACGCCGTCAGTGCGTCCTGCGGAATGGGCTCAGCCGGTAGATAAGAAATACAACCTTTTTCAAATGTCCCCGACTCTTTATCGCAGCGCTTTGCCTGATCAAGGCTCGGTCCCGCTGCTGGAAAATCTCAAAATCGGCACCGTCATCAACTTTCTGCCGGAATCGGATTCAAGCTGGTTGTCTACGCCTGACATCAAGCAGGTCCAGCTGCCTTATCGGACCAACCACGTGGATGACGCTGATGTGATCAAGGCCATTCGTACCATTCAGACCGCCCAAGCTCAAGGCCCGGTATTGATGCACTGCAAATACGGATCCGACCGCACCGGCCTGATGGCCGCTATGTACCGGGTGGTCGTGCAGGGTTGGAGCAAAGAAGACGCGTTGAACGAAATGACTCAGGGCGGGTTTGGCGACAGTACCCATTTCAAGGACGGCGTTCGTTACATGATGCAGGCGGATGTTGAAAAACTCCGTACCGCCTTGGCCAATGGCGATTGCAGCACCAGCCCTTTCGCCATGTGCTCGATGAAAAGCTGGCTCAAGTCGGCTCACGTTGAGTGATCTAAACGGCCTGTGCCGGGAAAAGATCATCTTTCAAGGCGCGCTCGAGAAACATCTCCAGCGATGAAATCAGTGAACGTGAATCTCCCGGTCCGAGAACGATTTCGCGAAAAGCCCGGCCTGTCAGTGCATTGAACACGCCGTGTTGCTTAAACTTTTTGAACACCTCGATGGCGAGGACGCCTGACCATTTATAGGCGTAAACCGAAGCCTGATAGCCGGTCACGATGTAGTCAAAGCTGTTTGCCAGGCGGCAGTAAGACGGGAAGTTGAGAGAAGGAATCTGCTGTTGCACGTCTTCGAATACGTTCTGAATGCTACGGCCATCGCCTTGGCATCGGTGCAGTTCGAAATCAAACAAAGCTTCCAGTAACAGAACTGCGTGTTGCCAACCAGTGCTTGCTTGAATGGCGTACAGCGCTGCATCGACATGCGCTTCGGTCAGGCGCTCGCCGGTTTGATAGTGAGCGGCCAGCCACAGCAGAACTTCGGGAGATCGACAAAAAAGCTCAAAAAATTGACCGGAAAACTCGGCCGAATCTCGACCAAGTTCGCTGATACCCGAAAGGGTGTGGTGTGGCGAGCGTGTCAGAACGTGATGCAGGCAGTGCCCGAATTCATGGAATAGCATCCGCAGGTCTTGATGCGTCAACAAGTAAGGTTGATCGTCAACGTCTGGGGTCAGGTTGGCATTAAGTACAGCAATCGGCAGTTTTACCTGCCCCTCCGCGTCCATTCGTCGATTGCGAAGGGTGGCCGTCCAGGCAAAATCAGAGTCTTGTGGGCGATGGTAAGGGTCAAGGTAGATATGCCCGATGACCTGATCATGCTCGCTGACTTCAAACAGGCGCACGCGATCATGCCAGCGACTGAAAACTGTTTGCTCGACGATCCGGATGGCGAACAGGCGCTCACTGAAGAGACACAGTCGATTCAAGGTTCCATCGAGGGGGAAATAGGCCCGCAGGCTTTGTAGATCCCCGAGGCGCTGCTGGCGTAGCTGCTCAGCGAGAAACGCTTGGTCCCAAGGCTGTACCTTGTCAATTTTCAGTTCTGTCGCGAGCGCCTTGACTGCCTGAGCATCCCGCTCCAAGTCGGCTACGGCCAACTGGATTTGTCGCTTTAAAAACCCGACAACCTGTTCGGTGGAGTCCGCCATCCGGTTTTGCAGGGTAAGTTGAGCGTAATTCTCATACCCCAGTAACAGGGCTTTGCGGTGACGTTCGGCCAACAGCAAGTCAAGTATTGGACCGTTGTCGAATTTGCCGGCGCGAGGTCCTTTATCGGAGGCTCGGGTGGTGTGAGCCACAAAATACTCCTCACGCAGTTTGCGGTCCTTGGCATGGGTCAGGACTTGAAAGCTGGTGTACTGGTCCAACGGCAACAGCCACCCGCCGTGCCCCGCCTGCTTTGCGTTGAGCGACAGGCGGTCCTTCGACGCCGGGGATAAACCGTCGAGGCGAGCGCCATCGTCAATGTGTTTGCTGCCGTCGGTGTTGGCGTTTTCCAGTTGCGTCATAAAGATGCTTTCGAGCCGGGTGATGTCGAGATTCAAACGAGCAAGGGTCTGCTGCTGCTCGACGGCCAACTCGATCCCCGACAAGCGAAACTCACGTAACACCTTGCTCAACACTGCTTGGCGCGTCTGATCGAAATTCGCGGCAATCGGGCTTCGCGCGAGAGATTGGTAGAGACCGTAAAGGACCTGATTGCTCATTTTGTCTGCGTTGTACTGCGTTACGGCAGTGATGCAGGCTGAGCTGGCCTGGTTCCACGCGCTATCTTCGTGTGATACCCCGTCGAGAATTTCGATGACGCTCATGGCTTCAGCCAGACGTGCGTCGGTTTCATCGACCGCCAACACCAGATCGTCCCAGGTCGGGAACAGCGATTGGCTAGCGATGATGTCGGTAATAGCTTGACGATTGTCCGCGATGATTTTTGCGATGGCCGGTACGAGATGTTCGGCGCGCACCTGCGAAAAGGGCGGGAGGTCCCACGGTTGCAAAAACGGATTGGAGTTCCCAGGCATTGCGTCTTCCTTGAGTAGCGACTGAATGTGCTCAGGCTACAAAGGATGCGAAGGGCAAGGGTGGTAAATAGATACCACCTGCACGCCGGTAAGGCGTGCGAGGCGATTTGGCTCAGTGTGGCTGGTCAGGTTTTTTTTTCAGCTTAGGGTTCGGGAAAAACTGCACGGCCTGAACCTTGGCGTCCGGCACCTTAAGTGCCGATGTATTGACCCGTGTGCCCAACTCCTTGGGCACTGACAGGCCTTGTTCATTGAGGGTGTCGGAATAACCGCAGGCGACGCACTCGCGGTGCGGCACCTCGTCTTCGTTCCACATCATCAGCTTGTCCGGCTCACTGCACGCCGGGCAGACCGCCCCGGCAATGAAGCGTCTTTTGGTAATCACAGGTCCCTCGCTCATGCTGCCGCGTCCTCACTCAGGCCGCTGTGGCGCAAGAGTGCGTCAATCGATGGGGCACGGCCACGGAAGTCGACGAACAGCACCATTGGCTCCTGAGAACCGCCCCTCGCCAGGATCGCTTCGCGAAAGGCGCGCCCGGTCTCGGCGTTAAGCACGCCGTCTTCTTCAAACTTGGAGAACGCATCGGCCGACAGCACTTCAGCCCATTTGTAGCTGTAGTAACCCGCGGCGTAACCGCCGGCGAAGATGTGCGCGAAGCTGTTCGGGAAGCGGTTGTAGGCCGGCGGACGCATGACCGACACCTCATCGCGGATACCTTCGAGCACTTGCAGGACGCTGCGACCGTCACCGTGGGTGGCGTGCAGTTCAAAGTCGAACAGTGAGAATTCCAGTTGGCGCACCATCATCAGGCCGGACTGGAAGTTCTTCGCCGCGAGCATTTTGCTCAACAAGTCCTGAGGCAACGGTTTGCCGGTTTGATAGTGACCGGAAATCAGCGCCAGGCCTTCCGGCTCCCAGCACCAGTTTTCCATGAACTGGCTTGGCAATTCGACCGCATCCCACGCCACGCCGTTGATGCCGGACACACCGGCGTGCTCGACGCGGGTCAGCAGGTGATGCAGGCCATGACCAAACTCGTGGAACAGGGTGGTCACTTCGTCGTGGGTCAGCAGCGCAGGCTTGCCGCTGTCGGCCGGGGTGAAGTTGCACACCAGATTGGCCACCGGGCTTTGCAGCGCGCCCTCAGCAGTACGGCGACGGTCACGTGCGCCGTCCATCCAGGCTCCGCCGCGCTTGTTGGCGCGGGCATAGAGGTCGAAGAAGAAGCGGCCGACGTGATGGCCGTTTTCCTTGATTTCAAACAGGCGAACATCCGGGTGCCAAGTGTCGAAGCCTTTTTGTTCGGCGATCTCGATGCCGTACAGACGCTGAACGATGGCGAACAGGCCGCTGAGCACTTTGTCGATCGGGAAGTAGGCACGCAGTGCTTCCTGCGCGACGCTGTAGCGCTGCTCACGGAGTTTTTCCCCGTAGAAACCACTGTCCCAGCTTTGCAGGTCCGGACAGCCTTGCTCGGCGGCATAGGCTTTGAGCTGTTGCAGGTCCTGGGTGGCGAACGGCTTGCTGCGCTTGGCCAGATCGCGTAGAAAACTGAGCACATGAGCACTGGATTCAGCCATTTTGGTGGCCAGACTCAGTTCTGAGAAGCTGGCGAAACCCAACAGCTTTGCAAGCTCCTGACGCAGGTCGAGGATTTCTTCCATCACTGGACCATTATCGTTCTGGCCGGCATTCGGGCCTTGGTCCGACGCACGGGTGCAGTAGGCTGCGTAGACTTCTTCGCGCAGTGTACGGTTCTGGGCGTAGGTCATTACCGCAAAATAGCTTGGGAATTCGAGCGTGATTAGCCAGCCGTCCAGACTTTTAGCCTGTGCCGCGGCGGCCATTTGCGCCTTAGCCGAGTCGGTCAGACCGTCGAGGACGGCTTCGTCGGTAACATGTTTGCTCCATGCCTGAGTGGCGTCGAGCAACTGGTTGGAGAAGCGGCTGCCCAGCTCGGACAATTTGCTCTGCACGTCGGCGTAACGCTTTTGCTCGGCTTCCGGCAGGTCGATACCCGACAGGCGGAAGTCACGCATTTCGTGTTCCAGGATGGTTTTTTGTGCCACGTCGAACCCAGCAGATTCGGGGCTGTTGGCCAGGGCTTCGAACGCCTGGAACAGTTCGCGGTTCTGGCCCATTTCGGTGGAGTAGGCGCTCAACGCCGGTAGGCAGGACTCGTAGGCTTCACGCAATTCGGCGCTGTTGCACACGGCATTCAGGTGGCTAACCGGGCTCCAGGCGGCGCCCAGGCGGTCATTGAGTTCGTCCATGGCCAGCACCAGTCCAGCCCAGGTCGGTTGTGTGCCCTGGGTCTTGAGGATCTCGGTAATGGCGGCGCGGTTGTCGGCGAGGATCTGTTCAATCGCCGGTTGCACGTGCTCGGCACGGATGGCCGAGAACGGTGGCAGGTCATAGGACTGCAAAAGAGGGTTGTTCACGCTCACGGTTGGCACCTTGGCTGGAAGAAACAGGCAGCCATCTTAATTACAATCGACGCTCACCGCAGCTATCAGCAGAAGAGAGAGAGCCTATCGTGACCCTACGCACGTATCAGAACCACACACCGCTACTGGGCAAAGGCGCTTTTGTCGACGGCTCGGCAGTAGTGATCGGCGACGTTAAAATCGGCGAAGACAGCTCTGTCTGGCCGCTGACGGTGATTCGTGGCGACATGCACCACATCCGTATCGGTGCGCGCACCAGCGTTCAGGATGGCTGCGTTCTGCACATTACTCATGCCGGGCCGTTCAATCCTGATGGCTTCCCGCTGCTGATTGGCGATGACGTGACCATCGCGCACAAAGTCATGCTTCACGGTTGCCGCGTGGGCAATCGTATTTTGATCGGCATGGGCAGCATCGTCATGGACGGCGCAGTGGTCGAAGACGAGGTGATCATTGGCGCTGGCAGCCTGGTGCCGCCGGGCAAGCGCCTGGACAGCGGCTTTCTGTATGTGGGCAGCCCGGTGAAGCAGATCCGGGCGCTGACTGACAAGGAAAAAGCCTTCTTCACCTACAGTGCGGCGAATTACGTGAAGCTAAAGGCCCTGCATTTGGCTGAAGGCTACGACCAACTCTGAACCGTCTCGCTATTGCTCAGGAATTTTCATGCATTACCAAACCGTTCTGTTCGACCTTGATGGCACCCTTACCGACCCGCGTGAGGGCATCACCCGTTCGATCCAGTTTGCCTTGAGCAAATTGGGTATCGACGAGCCTGACCTGACCAAACTCGAACACTTCATCGGCCCGCCGTTGTTGCAGGCGTTTATGCAGTTTTACGACTTTGACGAGGCCAAGGCCTGGGAAGCGGTGAACTTCTACCGCGAGCGTTTCAAGGTCACCGGCCTCTACGAGAACCGAGTGTTCGACGGCGTCACCCCGCTGCTTGAAACCCTTGGCAGCCAAGGGCGACAACTCTATATCGCCACCTCAAAACCTTGGGTTTTCGCTTGGGAGATCGCGCGCCACTTTGACTTCGCCAAGCATTTCAAGGTGATTTACGGCAGTGAGCTGGACGGGACGCGGACCAACAAGGTCGAGTTGATTGCCTACTTGATGGACGAAGAGGGGCTGGACCCGGCCAACACGCTGATGATCGGTGACCGTAAGCACGACCTCATCGGTGCTCGAAGCAATGGGCTGGATGCGGTGGCGGTGGGTTACGGCTTTGGAAGCCGCGAGGAGCTGAGTGCCGAAGCACCGGCTTATCACTTTGAAACCCTGGAGGAGATGCATCAGGCGTTTTTGCGGGGTTAAGCCAGTGCGCTTTCGCGGAAAAGCTCGCTCGCACAATAAAACGGTGTGAGGCAATAGCCTCCGCTCGTACAAAATGTTCTGTGGCCGCGGGCTTGCTCCGGCCAGGGTTCCGACGAAGAGGCCCGCACACTCACCAGGACGCTGTCATCGCGCCAACGACGTTAAGGCCGCCTTACGCTCCGCAACCGGTAAGCCGCCAAGCTTTTCCACTGCCGCATAAAACTTCACCCAGTCCCCGTCTACTTGCTTGAACAGTGCCGAAAACGCTGGCACCCACTGATCGTACAAACCAAACGGCAGCAGACGGGCATTGTTCAACGGTGCATTGACCCAGGCATCAAAGCGCTTATCCCCGGCCCATTGGCTGTCACGCATCGTCCTATAGTCGCTGCGGAGCCGTTCGAATTCTGCGGCTTTACGTTGACGCATTTCCTCAGGGGAAAAAGGCTTGGCGTACAGCTGTTCAAGTCGAGCACGGGTGTCCAGCACCAACTGAATAAACTGGTCGCGCCGTTGTACCTGGGCATCGTTATCCGGCGCGAGACCTCGGTATGCGCGCCATTGGCGAGTGCCTTCCTGCTCGACAAAAGTGGCGTAAGACTCGTTGAACTGCGTGTCGTCTTTCACATAAAAGCGTTGATGAGCCAGCTCATGGAAAATCAATGTGGCCAGCCTTTCGTCACCCCAACTCATCATCGAGCTGAGGATCGGATCGTTGAACCAGCCCAGAGTCGAATACGCCTCAACCCCGCCAATCGACACATCCATGCCTTTGAGATGCTGCAAGGCTGCCTCGCCTCGCGCCGCACTCTGGTTGTAGTAACCGCGATAGGCCACGCATCCGGCGATGGGGAAGCAGTGGTTCTGTGGCGTCAGGGAAAACTCAGGGGTCGTGAAGACGTTCCAGACGACATAGGGCCGGCCAATATCGGCGTACAGGCGATAACTCTGGTTGTCAGGCAAATGCAGGTGCTGACTGGCGAACAGCCGGGCCTTCTGCGATTGGGCGAGGTGCGCGCGCAGGGTTTGATCGCGGGCCGGATCGTCAATGATCCTGGACACCGGCTCGCGCGCCCGCAGCAATTGGAATTGCCCGTTGGCCAATTGGCCGTAGTAGCTGACGCTGGAACAACCGTTGAGCAACAAAAACAACAGACTTGGAAACAAAACCCGCAAAACGCGATCAAGTAACCGAAGGCTTGGAAGTGGCCTGAGCAAAATGAATTTTCCCTGGAGAGTCTGTCCGCAAGACTATCCCGCCTGACTGGAGCTCCGCTATGCGCACGTTGATTCTGACAGGAACCCTGCTGATGCTGGCCGGTTGTGCCGGGCTGCCCGATCCAGATCCGGCCCAGGCCTGGGTCGATCTCGGTTCAAAGCAGCACGACACCGCATTGCAAGCGCTGAAGGTCGATAACAAGGCCGCTACCGACAAGCGCTACTTCGAGGTGCAACCCGGAAGCCATGAGTTGACGGTTCGCTATCAGTTTGCGGTACAGCCCACCAACATTGGACCCGATGCCGAACCGCTGTGGCGTGATTGTCACTTGAACGTCAAATTCAAGGACTTCAATGCTGGCGAACGCTATCAACTGCAAGCTGGCAATATCGGCTTCCGGCCGTGGGCAAAGCTCTACGATCAACAACAGAGAGTGATTGGCCAAGGTACACCCGCAGGCTGCCAGCACACCTGATCAGGGCTATGCTTGAAGCACGATATTTAGGACATTTCTCATGCGCAGGTTGCTGCTGTTGCTGACTGCAAGCGTCATTTCCGGTTGCCTGAGTCCGTTACCGGCGGTCAATCCACAAATGGCCTGGGTCGATTTCTCTACGCCGACACCAGGGGGGAAGGTGCTCATGGCTGAGCGCCTCGACCACAAGAGCGTGAGCGACGGGCGTTACTTCGAAGTCACACCTGGCAAGCATGAGTTGCTGGTGCGTTTTGACTTTGAGGTGTTCGGCATCGCCTCGGGGCTCATGAACGACCCTGCGGAGCGGTTATGTTATATGACGATTACCTACGACCATTTCGAGGCTGGTCAGCGTTACAGTCTGGAAGGCCGCTCCCTGTCGTTCACTCCCAGCGCCCGGCTGTATAACGCCAAGCACGAACTCATCGCCGAAGACCGGGAGGTCAACTGCGTTATATGAGCCCGGTCAAAGATCATTTTTTTGATAGATGATGGCCTTCGTACCGTAATCGCAGCTGCCGACGACCATCGCTATGTCGTGCTTGTCGGCCTCTTCCTTCGTAACAATTTCCAGCGTGTAAGACGGCACGGCATTGGCTTGAATCTTGATCTCAATCTCGTTCTTGAGTTCTTCGCAGTCTTTGGGCGCCGCAAAGGCCGATGTTGCAAGCGCGCTACAGATAACGGCCAAGGCAAAACGTTTCATGGTTGAAGCTCCATTGAGGCAGCGCGCACGTTGGGTGCGCTGAAGCTGCTGTCATTTATTCGACCACAGTCTTGCTGAGCGAGTTCTGACTTCGCTCACAATTGCAGGCGTTGCATCGTCAATCTCCTTTGACCATCTTCGGATCGCCGACCCGTAGCGAGTTCGCGGCGAGCAGGGATCCGATGATGGCGCCAGCGCGGTCAGCGCTTTTTAAAACGCCTGCGAACATTAGCTGAGCAATGTTGCTTCCAGGCTGATTTTTGCATTTAGCACCTTGGAAACTGGGCAGCCTTCTTTGGCCTTGTTGCTCAGTTCCTCGAATTGCGCCTGAGTGGCCCCAGGGATTTTCGCTTTAAGAGTCAATTTCACGGCGGTGATCGCAAAACCACCGTCAACCTGGTCCAGGGTGACCTCGGCGTGAGTATCGATGCTGTCAGCCTTTAGGCCCGCATCACCGAGAATCATGGAAAACGCCATCGAGAAACAGCCCGCGTGGGCTGCGCCAATCAGCTCTTCCGGATTGGTGCCTTTGCCACCTTCGAAACGAGCCTTGAAGCCGTAGGGTGCTTCTCTGAGGACTCCGGTTTCGGTGGAAATCGAACCAATACCGGTTTTCAGGTCACCTTCCCAGTGCGCCGATGCTTTCTTGGTAATAGCCATGTCTGCCTCCTGAAGATCCGGCGCGAAGCGTCGCGCCTTCGTGGTTTTGGGTAGCTAGGGTTCTGAGGATAGACCGAGGTGCAAAGTTCATCTCGTCAGTTCTTTCTTATAAATCTGTAGGAATTCTGATCGTGCTATTGAATCTCGGGTATATGCCCTCATTGCATAGGAAGCGCTTTTAGATTTTAGATTCGGCAGGTTTTGGTCCATGAAAAAGCCTGCGCACCCCTTGGAGAAGCAGGTTTATGAAACGACTGTCCGACATCAAATTCTCGACCCTTGATCTGGTGCCCGTGCGGGAGAACGGCAGCGCGACCCAGTCGCTGCACAATTCACTGGACCTGGCGCAGCATGTCGAAAAATTCGGCTACAACCGTTTCTGGGTGGCTGAACATCACAACATGGACGGCATCGCCAGTTCGGCGACCTCGGTTTTGCTCGGCTACTTGGCCGGCGGCACTTCAACCCTGCGAGTGGGGTCTGGCGGTGTGATGCTCCCCAACCATGCACCGCTGGTGATCGCTGAGCAGTTTGGCACCCTCGAGTGCCTGTACCCGGGCCGGATCGACCTCGGTCTGGGGCGCGCGCCGGGCTCTGATCAACAGACTGCTCGCGCCTTGCGCCGTGAACGCTCAGGCAGCGCCGATGATTTCCCGGAAGACGTCGCAGAGTTGGTTCGCTACCTCGGCCCACGCACGCCGGACCAGCGGGTCATTGCCATGCCGGGGACCGGAACCCAAGTTCCAATCTGGCTGTTGGGATCGAGTCTGTTCAGTGCGCAACTGGCCGGTGAACGCGGTTTGCCCTACGCCTTCGCGTCGCATTTCGCACCGCGTTTCATGCATGAGGCGATTCGTGTTTACCGCAATCACTTCAAGCCTTCAGCGGTGCTGGATAAACCCTATGTGATGCTCGGCGTGCCGCTGGTGGCCGCTGATACCGATGAACAGGCCGACTATCTGGCGACGACGGTCTATCAGCGCATTCTCGCTCTGATGCGCGGCCAGAGCTTGGTGCAGCGCCCGCCAGTGAAAACCATGGACGGCTTGTGGCTGCCCCATGAGAAAGAGGCGGTCGGTGATTTCCTGGGGCTGGCCATGGTTGGCAGCCCGCAGAAAATACGCGCCAAACTGGAGGTGTTGATTGAGCAGACTCAAGCCGATGAGCTGATTTTTACCTGCGACCTCTACGAGCACGCTGATCGTATTCGCTCCTATGAGTTACTTGCGCAGGTCATGAAAGGCTGATGCGCAAACGTCGCCCATAAAAAAGCCGACGCTAGGGCGTCGGCTTCCTAAACTGGACCTGAATCAGCCGCGTTTGTAGACGATTTCCTTCTTGCCCGCGTCGCAGGTGCCAATGACTTTCGCGTCAGCGGCGGCACCTTTGTCGACCACTTCCAGCGAATAGTGCTTCGTCCCTCTGGCATCGATCTTCGCTGCAATTTCGCTTTTCAGCTCTTCGCACGGTTTGCCGGCAGCCAAGGCAGTCCCCGCGATGCTCAACAAGCCCACTGCCAAAATAAACTTCTTCATCGGTTGCATTCCCTGGTCGGATCAAAAGGGGCGGCATCCGGCTGTCAGCCAGATGCTCTCACCACGTAGCGCTTTGCCATTCATATGGCACTCGGCCAGCGCGCAAGTTCAGAAGACTAGCTCAAACTCAGCTGCTGGCAATTCTGAATCCGACTTTAAGGGTCACCTGAAAGTGTGCAGCCTTGCCGTCCTTGATGTGCCCGCGGGTTTCCGTTACTTCGAACCATTCCAGGTGTTTGATACTTTTGCTGGCCTCGGCCAAGGCATTGTTGATGGCGTCTTCGATGCTGGTGGTGGACGAGCCGACCAGTTCAACTTTTTTGTAGGTGTGATGATCAGTCATGGCGTTCTCCTTGGGGTATGAAATACAGCCTAGCAGTGATTTTTAGTCGTACTTCTGTGGGGCAATTCGACATTGAAGTTCAGATTTTCTGCACTTTCTTAAAACCCTGAAGTCCCAAATACCACACGCTACTCAACCAATGCAGGAGAGCCACCATGGCCAACACCTCTTTACGTAAAGCCTCATTGCAAAGCATGGAAGCCGAGATCGAGAGTCTGCTGAAATCTTTGGAAAGCCTGAAAGACGACGCCTCGGACGAGTCGCGTAAAACCCTCAAGGCGCTGAAAAGCAATGCCGAGAGTGCTTTGAAACATTCGCGTCATTTGCTTGCCGATGCGTATGAAGAGGTCAAGGTAAAAACCCGCGAAACCGGGATCGCTACCCGTGACTACGCTCAGGAACACCCTTGGACTACAGCCGGTGTAGCCGTTGGCGCGCTGGGCCTGCTAGCGGCGTACCTGATGTGCAAGCGCGGCGATTAATCCGCTTGGCGCAGCTCGTTTTTGAGCCACTGCGCCAATTGCCTGGCCCGCCCGTCAGCGGCGCGTTTGGGTAGCCACAGCGCCAGTTGCGCCGGGGTTTCGCAGAAGCCCCATGGCGCAACCAGGCGTCCCGCCTTCAAGTCCTCGACCACCAGTGGTTCAGGTGCAATTGCGACACCCAGCCCCGCCACGGCTGCCTCCAGCAAATAATATAAATGCTCGAAACCTTGGCCGTACTTCAACGTCTTGGCGTCGAGACCGCTCTGCTGTGCCCAACTCGGCCAGGCTTGTGGGCGGGACGTTGTATGCAGCAATGGCTCGCTCAGAAGACAGGTGGCCGGCGCATCTTTCAGCCTTTCGTAACCTGCGAAGCGCGGACTCATGACCGGGCCAATACGCTCGCTGGTCAGTTCGTAAACCTGCATATCCGCCGGCCATGGTGGTTCGGCAAACATTAGCAAGGCATCCAGGCCCGGCCGTCGTGGATCAAGATCGCCCTCTGCGGCCGAGAGGTGCAACCGCAAGTCTGGCAAATCCGCGTTCAGTCGCCCCAAGCGCGGAATAAACCAGCGTGCCAGTAAGCTACCGGAGCAGCCGAGCACGAAGGGCGCATCGGCTGTGCTTTGAGTCAACTCGGCGCAGACGTTGCGCAAGCGCTCGAACGCCTCGCCGCTTGCGTCACGCAAGCGAATCCCGGCATCTGTGAGTTTAAGGCCGCGTCCTTCTTTGATGAACAGGCTCACGCCAAGGTGCTCTTCAAGCACTTTCAGTTGCCGGCTAACTGCGCCGTGAGTCACGTGTAGCTGTTCGGCGGCCTGACTGACGCTGTTGAGTCGAGCCGTGGCTTCGAAAGCGCGTAGAGCGTTCAACGGGGGGAGATCATGGCTCATGGGATCTGTGAGTTTTCCTGACAGGTTGCGGCGATCTTATCGGTTTTCAGTGTGCAACGTCAGGGGTAGAGTAGGCGTCATTGTCATTTTACGAATCTAACTGGAGCCACCCATGACCCAGACAAATCTGCGCAACGGCCCCGACGCCAACGGCCTGTTTGGTGCGTTCGGCGGCCGTTACGTCGCTGAGACCCTGATGCCGCTGGTCCTCGAACTGGCCCGTGAATACGAGCGGGCTAAGGAAGATCCTGCTTTCAACGAAGAATTGGCTTACTTCCAGCGTGACTATGTCGGACGTCCAAGCCCTCTGTATTACGCCGAACGCCTGACGGAGTTCTGCGGCGGCGCGAAGATTTACCTCAAGCGCGAAGAGCTGAACCACACCGGCGCGCACAAGATCAACAACTGCATCGGCCAGATCTTGTTGGCACGGCGTATGGGCAAGAAACGCATCATCGCCGAGACCGGCGCCGGGATGCACGGCGTGGCTACCGCCACGGTGGCGGCGCGCTTCGGTCTGGACTGTGTGATCTACATGGGCACCACTGATATCGAACGTCAGCAGGCCAACGTGTTTCGCATGAAGTTGCTGGGCGCTGAAGTGATCCCGGTGGTGACTGGCACCGGCACGTTGAAAGATGCAATGAACGATGCGCTGCGTGATTGGGTGACTAACGTCGATAACACGTTCTACATGATCGGCACTGTCGCCGGTCCGCATCCTTACCCGGCCATGGTCCGTGACTTCCAGGCTGTGATCGGCAAGGAAACCCGCGAGCAGATGCAGGCTCAAGAAGGCCGTCTGCCCGACAGCCTGGTGGCTTGCATCGGCGGTGGCTCGAATGCCATGGGCCTGTTTCACCCGTTCCTCAACGACCCAAGTGTACAAATCATCGGCGTCGAAGCGGCCGGTTATGGCATCGAAACCGGTAAGCACGCCGCGAGCCTGAACGGCGGTGTACCGGGCGTGTTGCACGGCAATCGGACCTTCCTGTTGCAGAACGACGACGGCCAGATTATCGATGCGCATTCGATTTCCGCAGGCCTGGATTATCCAGGCATTGGTCCTGAACACGCCTGGTTGCACGACATCGGCCGTGCCGAGTACACCTCGGTCACCGACGACGAAGCACTGGTCGCCTTCCATAAGTGCTGCCGCCTGGAGGGGATTATCCCTGCGCTGGAAACTGCCCACGCCCTGGCCGAAGTATTCAAACGGGCACCGACGCTGCCGAAGGATCACCTAATGGTGGTCAACTTGTCAGGCCGTGGCGACAAAGACATGCAAACCGTGATGCACCACATGGAACAGTCCCAGCAGGAGAAACACTGATGAGCCGCCTGCAAACACGTTTTGCCGAACTCAAGGAACAGAATCGCGCCGCGCTGGTGACTTTCGTCACCGCCGGCGACCCGAGCTATGACACTTCGCTGGCCATCCTTAAGGGTTTGCCCGGTGCCGGTGCTGATGTGATCGAGCTGGGCATGCCCTTCACTGATCCGATGGCCGACGGCCCAGCCATTCAGTTGGCCAACCTTCGTGCTCTGGGGGCCAAGCAGAATTTGGCGAAAACCCTGCAAATGGTTCGTGAGTTTCGTGAAGGCAACCATGAGACACCGCTGGTGCTGATGGGCTACTTCAACCCGATCCACATGTATGGCGTGCTGCGCTTCATTGCCGATGCGAAAGAGGCCGGTGTTGATGGTTTGATCGTGGTCGACATGCCTCCTGAGCATAACGGCGAGCTGTGCGATCCGGCGCAGGCGGCGGGTCTGGATTTCATCCGTCTGACTACGCCAACGACGGACGACGTTCGTCTGCCGACGGTGCTGAATGGCAGCTCAGGCTTTGTCTACTATGTGTCGGTGGCCGGCGTGACCGGTGCCGGGGCGGCGACGTTGGAACATGTCGAAGAAGCCGTCATCCGCCTGCGTCGCCATACCCATCTGCCGATCAGCATCGGGTTTGGTATTCGTACACCCGAGCAAGCGGCAGCCATTGCTCGGCTGGCGGACGGCGTAGTGGTGGGGTCGGCGTTGATTGACCAGATCGCGAATGCTTCGACGCCGGATCAGGCGATCGATGGTGTGTTGAGCCTTTGCGCCGCGTTGGCGGACGGCGTGCGTAAGGCGCGGGTCAGCTGAGAGTAAAGTTCCTGATACAGAGGAATTAGCCCTTCGCGGCACAGACTAACTAGCAAGACCGAGGGATTCAGGGCCGCACTCTGAATCCCTTTTTTGCTTTAAGTGCAGCGAGGACACACGTTATGAAAATGCCGAAACGACTGATTGCCAGCCTGGGCGTACTAATGCTCAGTGCGACTCCTTTGCTGCATGCCAACGCCGATCAGCGTGACGATGACAACCATGGCGGCCCGCAGCAAGGCCAATACGATAACCACGGTGCCAATCATGGTGACGATCACCATGGTCAGCAGGACAACCACCGTGGCGGTCCACCGCCACGGGATTTCGGCCCGGTGCGTCAGACTATTCATGACAATCATGGTTATTTTGTACGCGGCGCTCCACCTCCTGCCGGTATTCATCTGGAGCGTGGGCGGCCATTACCTCGTGGCTATTACGGCGAACGTCTGGATAACCGTGCCTTGGGTCAGTTGCCGTACTACCAAGGTTATGAATGGCGCCGTGCCGGTAGCGATGTTGTTTTGATCGCCGTTGGCACCGGGATCGTTTATGAAATTCTCGACGGGGTGCTCAACTGACTGGCCTGACGTTCGCTGACTGATCTCGATGGGGCATTCCATCAGGGCAGCTCCAAACCGCCAGAGGCCTTGTGCAAGGCCCTCAAATGTTCGCCAACCTGTTTCAGGTTGGCTTCATTGGCGGCAATCTCTGCGGCTCGGCTCGGCTCCAACAGCAACCTCACTTCCTTGTCCAAGTCCCCGGTCAGCACCTGTAGCTGTTTTTGGCGCTGGCTGCTTTCTGACTCCAGACGCTTCCACTCGCTGGGCTGCGGCAAGCCATAACCGCCGCTGTCCAACAATTCTGCCGGGCGGCTCAGGAAGCCGCTGTTAGCCAGAATCTGTTGCAAAGTCGCATTGGCCTTGTCCATGCCACCGTTCTTCAACTCTCGAGCGCCCAGATAACGCTGTTTCACTTCATCTTGGGCCAGCTGGAGTTGGCGACGGAAACTGGCCTGCTCCAGCAACAGCATGGCAGCGCTGGTGCGTAAGTCAGCTTGATTGATCCACTGTCGGCGATCCTCGGCATTCAATGCCAGCCAGTCTTCGACCGTTGCCTGTTTGATCGGTAAGTGCTTTTTCAGCACATCGAACATCGCCTGATAGCGGTCGCGAAACGAGTCGAAGCGATAACCCAGGCGTAATGCTTCGCGAGGGTCGTCCAGCACGCTGGTGTCGGCAAGCCCGCGGCCCTTGAGCACTTCCAGCAACCCGTTGGGCATGATGCTGTCCAGGCCGGTCAGTTGCGGGTTGTTGCTGCCACTGCGCAATAACTTCAGGCTCTCCACCGCGCAATTGTTGGAGAGGAAGAAGTAGTTGCCGTCGTAGCTCCAGTGCATTTCGGCGGCGTGCTCCACCACTTCTGTGATTTCTCTACGTGACAGTATCAGCGGCACTGAGGCCAGGCTGCGCAGCTCGGTTTTGGTGTATTCGTCGATCACCTGTGCCAACGGCAACACAAACAGTCGGGAGGGGTATTTGCCCACCAGTCCATCCCAGCTCGACAACTGTACGTCACCGACGAAGGCGCGGTAGGACAGCACCAGGTGTTGATCCAGGTCCAGTCGACAATCCGGGCCTCGTGGTCGCCCCGGCGCGCAGATGACCAACCGAAGCATGCTGTGGCCCCAGCGGCTGACCCAGTTCTGGTTGGCTTCGGCCAGGAGATAGTCCACTGCGTAAACCCGCTCCGGATCGACTTGGCCCAACGGTGTTTTGGCAAAATCATTGCCGGCGTTGAGGAAGGCGAATGATTGGGCGCAGGTGTCTTTGGCGGCAGGTGCCCAGCCGAAATGTTCTTTGTAATAGCGGTAAAGCGCCGGGCGTCGGCAGGCGTAGCTTGGGTCCAGGAGGAAGTACTCCATATTGACCGCCACAAATTCCTTGGGATTGGTCGTCTCGTAAATATCCGGACTGCGGGCGACTTGCCGGTTGTGTTGTTCACGCTCACCGCGGCGGCCAACGTATTGCGGCCACCCGGCTAGATCCAGCAGGCGTGGGTCGTCACTCAGGGTGAAGCGTCGTGCGGTCTGGCCGCGGCACTGATCGGGAATCCCTACCAGCCCGGCGCTGCTGTTGCGCTGGTTGCAGCGCTGGATCAACGTGCGCTCTGCCGCTGGCCAGAGGCGTGCGCGGTCGTAAATATGGGTGAGCTCATGCAGCACCGTGGCGAGCATTTCCCGGCGTACAGTGCCGTGGGGGCGATTGGTTTTTTGGGTGGCCGCGCTGCCGTCGGTGAGGCTGTCGAGCAAATTGCGATTCAAGTCGAGCTCGGAAACCAGCGACGCCTCGCCATAGGCATTGCTTGGCATTTCGGCGGTCCAGCCGACATCTATGCTTCGGTCCAGTTGCTTGAGGAAGCGCGGCGGCAATGCCTGCATGGCTTCATCAAGCAGCGCCTGGCTGGCCTGCTGTTGCGCGGGGCTCAGACCCTCGGTCTTGAGCCGTAATTGAAGGTCGGCCTGGGCCGTGTTGCCCAACAGCAAAACCGTCCAGGCCAGCAGCCAGGCACTGAGTGCCTTCACAGTGCGAGTATGGCTTCGGCGAGTACCTGGTCACTCGCGTCGCGAGCTTCCGGCACGCGGGTGCGCAGGGTATTGAAGGCAGCCTCGAGGTGTGCTCCGCGAATGTCGCCATCGCTGGCAACGAAAGTGGCGGCGTCGTCGTGGGCTTCACGGACGATTTTGGAGTCACGGATAGAGGTTGTGGTATCGGAAGTAAAATCGATGGTGCGCTGTGAGGCACGAACGATGATGTTACTGGTGGCTACCAGGGTGTGCGCCTGGGCCACGTCGGCCAACAAAAGCAGGCCAAGGGTGGCAGCGATCAGCGGGTTACGCATGGAACGACTCCGGAAGAACAAAGATGACTATTGGACGAGAATTGCCTGTGCCAGTTCAAGGTCGCTGGCATGAAGTTTTGGCTGGGCTCGGCGCAGGTAAACCAGGGCTGATTCCAGTTGCGCTCCTCGCAGTTGGCCATCACTGGCGATGAAAGCCGCCGCGTCATCCTGCGCAGCGACTAACAGTTTATGGTCGAAGGGCGCGGAGGTCACCTTGCTGGTGGCGTAACTGCTGACCACAATGCCTTGTGTCGACACATCGAATGCATTGGCAAAGCCTGACCAGCAGGCCCCGACGAAGATCGGAACCATCAACAGGTATGAAAGAAAACGCATGAGACTCGATAGCTGAAAGCGAGTCCCAAGGCTAGCGGAATGCCCCCGCTAGAGCCAGCCCCGAAACATCGGGACACGACGCGCGTGCTTAGATCGACAGAATGGCCTGGGCCAACTGTTCGTCGGTGGCATTGAGCTGCGGTGCCTGGCGATGGATCTCATCGAGCGCGCTTTCCAGTTTCACACCGCGGATGGCGCCATTGGTGGCGACGAAGCTGGCGGCGTCATCACGGGCGGCACGTACGATTTTGTTGTCACGCAACGACGAGGACAGATTGGACGTTGCATCGGAGCTGGACTTGAGCGCCCCCACAACGGCATCGGTTGTTACGATAAAGCTGGAGGCGTTGGCATTGGCAGACATGGCGAGCAGGGCCGCAGCGCTTAGCAGGCGAAGACGAGACATGGGGTAACTCCTGTGAATGAATCGAGATGAGAGGTGGCGCAGTGTCTGGTGAATCAGACGCCTGTCGTGCCCTGTTCGCCACGTTCACACTGGATATTAGGCCCGCGGGTATCGGTTCGGACAGTCCCGCTGGTTCAGGTAAAGCGTTAGCGCCAGAACGGTTTGTCCAGTTCAGCGAATAGATCAGCCTGGCTGATACCTAAATCAGAGCGTTGTTGTTCATCGAGTTGACCCAATAAACGCCGGGTTCTGACTCTTTCCGGGCTGTTGGCGAAAGCCTTCAGTAATCCCCGTAGCCTGCTGAAACGGGTCGTCGTTTCATGGGGAGAAACAGAAACATTCGGTAAGTTATTCATGGCGAGGACCTTCTGCCAGGGGGTTGAGATAAGCATTGTTACCTCGTCTGGTTTGCCGTAACAGGCACAGGAAAGTAAAATTGTACCGGTTCAATTTAATGCAATTTAAAACTGTGATTATTGTTTCTTATCCTTTGTGTATGGGCTCAGTCTCAGCCCCCAAAACGACAAAACCCGTCGTGGTTTCCCACGACGGGTTTTGTTTATTCAATTCGGGTTGCTGGCGGTGGACCCTGCAGGTCAGAGCCAGCGACGCTAACTTAGCGCCAGAATGGCTTGCTCAGCTCTTCGTAGCGTTGTGCTTCGCTAATCCCGGCGTCTGCCAGCAAACGCGAATCCAGACGAGCCAGTTGATGGCGGCTGGAGATGCGGCGCTGCCACAACATCAGGTTGGCAAGAACGCGAAGAGGCATGGAAGCTTGGGTTTTTGCAGCGGTATCTTGGAAAAACAGCTCGGAACTGAGTGTACGTTCCATGGTTGACATCCTTCCGCTTGTGGCGGGATTAGGTAGTGGTTTGACTGGTGCCCATGATCCTCTGGTTTGCCTAGTCTCTCTAGATACAGTTCACCTGTAATGTGAGGGACCAGTTATCTGTTAAAAGGCTTTGTACGGGTCTAAATTGAGGCAACTGTACTTGTCCGCACTAATTTAGTGCCTTTTTTGCGTATTCGACCGGAAATGTAGGTTATGACCGTAGGAAATGACCGGTACAGCAGTACAGTTTTAAGCAGAAAGCCGCAGCGGCACTCACAGCTGACGCAACTGTATGTACGTCAGCTGTTTTTTGCTGTCGTTATACCTTCAGCATGCGCCCGGTTTCTTCCAGGTTGATGTGCCAGCTCAGTGCGTCGCGCAGGATGTGTGGGGTGTGCCCACCGAGTGCGCAGGCGGCGGTGAAGTAATCATCCAGCGCTTGTCGATAATCCGGATGCACACAGTTGTCGATGACTACGCGTGCCCGTTCCCGCGGCGCCAGGCCGCGCAGGTCGGCCAGGCCGATCTCGGTGACGAGGATGTCGACGTCATGTTCGGTGTGGTCGACGTGGCTGACCATCGGCACCACGCTGGAAATCGCTCCGCCCTTGGCAATCGACTTGGTGACAAAGATCGACAGGTGCGCATTGCGCGCGAAGTCACCGGAGCCACCGATACCGTTCATCATTCGTGTGCCGCAGACGTGGGTGGAGTTGACGTTGCCGTACAGATCGAATTCCAGCGCGGTATTGACCGCGATGATACCCAGGCGCCGAACCACTTCCGGGTGGTTGGATATTTCCTGAGGGCGCAACACCAGCTTGTCTTTGTAATGTTCCAGGTTGCCGAATACGTCAGCGTTGCGCCGGGCCGACAAGGTGATCGAGCTGCCCGAGGCAAAGCTCAGCTTGCCCGCGTCGATCAGATCGAAGGTCGAATCCTGCAGCACTTCGGAATACATCGTCAGGTCTTCGAACGGAGAGTCAATCAGGCCGCACATCACTGAATTGGCGATGGTTCCGATGCCGGCCTGTAGCGGGCCAAGCTTGTTCGTCATGCGGCCGGCGGCCACTTCCTGCTTGAAGAAGTCGATCAGGTGGTTAGCGATGGCCTGGGTGTCAGTATCCGGCGGGAGCACGGTAGACGGCGAATCGGACTGATTGGTGATCACGATCGCGACGATCTTTTCCGGCGGTATCGGGATGGCGGTGCTGCCGATACGGTCGTCGACTTTTATCAACGGAATAGGCGTGCGGGTCGGACGGTAAGTCGGGATATAGATGTCGTGCAACCCTTCCAGATTCGGGTTATGCGCCAGGTTGATCTCGACGATCACTTGCTTGGCGAAAATCGCAAAGCTGGCCGAGTTGCCTACCGACGTGGTTGGCACGATATGACCCTGCTCGGTGATCGCCACGGCTTCAATCACCGCGATGTCCGGCAGTTTGAGCTGCTGGTTGCGCAGCATCTCCACGGTTTCCGAAAGATGCTGATCGATGAACATGACCTCGCCAGCGTTGATCGCTTTGCGTAGCGTGCTATCGACCTGGAACGGCATGCGTCGCGACAGGACACCGGCTTCAGTGAGCTGCTTATCGAGGTCGTTGCCCAGGCTGGCGCCGGTCATCAGAGTGATTTTCAGCGGGGTGGTCTTGGCGCGCTCGGCCAGTGCGTGCGGCACGGCCTTGGCTTCACCGGCGCGGGTGAAGCCGCTCATGCCGACGGTCATTCCGTCGTGAATCAGAGCAGCAGCCTCGGCGGCGCTCATCACCTTATCTAACAACGAAGGCAAGCGGATACGATCACGGTACATGGATTGTTATCTCGGGCAACGGAAGCAAGATGCGCAGTCTAGTGATTTCAAAAACATTCGTCCCGCTACCATGGTCGAATGCCAAACCCTCATTTAGAGCCTTTGGTCGGCTTTCACCGAGCATAAAAAAACCCCAGCCTACTAAAGGCTGAGGTTTTGGGTCTTGCGTTGGAGCAGGTTTTACTCGATGGCTTTGACCATGTCTTCGATAACTTTCTTGGCGTCGCCGAAGACCATCATTGTTTTGTCGAGGTAGAACAGTTCGTTGTCGAGACCGGCATAACCGCTGGCCATCGAACGCTTGTTGACGATGATGGTCTTGGCCTTGAACGCTTCCAGGATCGGCATGCCGGCAATCGGTGATTTTGGATCATTCTTCGCAGCCGGGTTGACCACATCGTTAGCGCCGAGTACCAGCACCACGTCGGCCTGACCGAACTCGGAGTTGATGTCTTCCATCTCGAATACCTGGTCGTAAGGTACTTCGGCCTCGGCCAGCAATACGTTCATGTGCCCAGGCATTCGGCCGGCAACCGGGTGGATCGCGTATTTTACCGTGATGCCGCGATGGGTCAGCTTCTCGGTCAGCTCCTTGAGCGCGTGCTGCGCGCGGGCCACCGCCAGGCCGTAGCCGGGAACAATGATCACGGTGTCGGCGTTGGTCAGTAGGAAGGTCGCGTCGTCAGCCGAGCCGGACTTCACCGGTCGGGCTTCTTTAGAGCCGGCAGGGCCCGCCGTGTCTGCCGTATTACCAAAGCCGCCGAGTAATACATTAAAGAAGGAGCGGTTCATCGCCTTGCACATGATGTACGAGAGGATCGCGCCGCTTGAGCCCACCAGCGAGCCGGCAATGATCAACATCGAGTTGTTCAGCGAAAAGCCGATACCCGCCGCTGCCCAGCCGGAGTAGCTGTTGAGCATCGACACCACCACCGGCATGTCCGCGCCGCCTATCGGGATGATGATCAGGACGCCCAACACGAAGGCCAGAGCCAGCATCGCCGCGAAGGCATTGAGGTTGCCGGTCAGCATGAACGTAAGGCCTAGCGCCAGAGTGGCCAGGCCCAACACCAGGTTCAACTTGTGTTGACCGCCGAACTGTACCGGTGCGCCCTGGAACAGACGAAACTTGTACTTGCCCGACAGCTTGCCAAACGCGATCACCGATCCGGAAAAGGTAATTGCACCGATGGCAGCGCCGAGGAACAGTTCCAGGCGGTTGCCGGCAGGAATCGAGTCGCCCAGCTGTTTAACGATGCCCAGCGATTGCGGCTCAACGACAGCGGCGATCGCAATAAACACGGCAGCCAAGCCAATCATGCTGTGCATGAACGCGACCAGTTCCGGCATCTTGGTCATTTCAACGCGTTTGGCCATGATCGAACCAGCGGTGCCGCCGACCAGCAAGCCAACGATGACGTAGCCGATCCCTGCGGTGGCCAGCTCAGCGCCCAGCTTATAGATGAGGCCGACAGTGGTGAGTATCGCCAGACCCATACCAAGCATGCCGAACAGGTTGCCGCGTCGTGACGTAGTCGGGTGCGACAGGCCTTTGAGGGCCTGGATAAAGCAGATCGACGCGATCAAGTAGAGCGTCGTGACAAGGTTCATGCTCATTACTTGGGCGCCTCTTCTTTTGCGACTTTCGGGGCTTTTTTCTTGAACATCTCAAGCATTCTGCGGGTGACCAGGAAGCCACCAAACACATTCACTGCCGCCAGAGCCACCGCCAGGGTGCCCATGGTTTTGCCCAGCGGCGTCACGGTCAGAGCCGCGGCGAGCATTGCGCCGACGATCACGATTGCCGAGATCGCGTTGGTCACTGCCATCAACGGCGTGTGCAGCGCAGGTGTGACGTTCCAGACCACGTGATAACCGACATAAATCGCCAGCACGAAGATGATCAGGTTGTAGATACCGGGGGAGATAAGCTCTTCCATCGTCTGAGTCCCTGCTTAGGCGTTTTTGCGGATGACTTGGCCGTCGCGGCACATCAGGCACGCGGCGACGATGTCGTCTTCTAGGTTCACTTCGAACTGGCCTTCTTTGTTGAAGACCAGCTTCAGGAAGTCCAGCAGGTTTCGGGCGTAGAGCGCCGAGGCGTCTGCCGCAACTTCACCGGCCAAGTTGGTCGGACCGCAAATAGTCACGCCATTTGCAACGACCACCTGATCGGCCACCGTCAACGGGCAGTTGCCACCTTGGGCGGCGGCGAGGTCAATGACCACCGAGCCGGGCTTCATCTGCGCCACCGTTTCGGCGCTCAACAGCGTCGGCGCCTTGCGGCCCGGGATCAGTGCCGTGGTGATGACAATGTCAGCCTGCTTGGCGCGCTCATGCACGGCCAGTGCCTGACGTTGCATCCAGCTCGCTGGCATTGGTCGCGCGTAACCACCGACACCGACGGCGCATTCGCGCTCTTCGTCAGTCTCGTAAGGCACGTCGACGAACTTGGCGCCGAGCGATTCGATCTGCTCTTTTACGGCTGGACGCACGTCAGACGCTTCTATCACGGCACCCAGACGTTTCGCTGTAGCGATCGCCTGCAAACCAGCGACGCCGGCGCCGAGAATCAGCACGCGCGCCGCTTTCACGGTGCCTGCGGCGGTCATCAGCATCGGCATGAAGCGCGGGTAGTGATGGGCGGCGAGCAGCACGGATTTGTAACCGGCAATGTTCGCTTGCGAGGACAGCACATCCAGGCTCTGCGCGCGGGAGGTGCGTGGCGCGGCTTCCAGCGCGAACGCGGTAATGCCGCACTCGGCCAGCTTTGCGATGGTTTCATTGCTGAACGGGTTGAGCATGCCCACCACAACGGTGCCGCTTTTAATCAGCGCCAGCTCGCTGTCGCTGGGAGCGACCACCTTGAGAATCAGATCGGCACCAAACGCATCGTCGGCATTGCCAATGGTTGCGCCTGCCGCTTCATAAGCACTGTCGACAACACTGGCTTTGATGCCGGCGCCTCTCTGTACAGTGACTTTATGACCTTGGCCGATCAGCTTTTTGATGGTTTCCGGGGTTGCAGCAACCCGTGTTTCACCCGTCTGGGTTTCGAGAGGAACACCAATGTGCACGTCAAATCTCCTGCGTGATCTTGTTGAGTAAACCCAGGCACTACGGATGGTGCAACTGGGGGGCCGATCAGCACGGTCCCGCCAAATCCGGGCGGGGCGCGGCATTTTGCAGGCGAACTTTGTGGCCTTCAAGCGATTATGATGCGTGACGGAAAATTAACTACAAGTCACCCTGTGACTAAATGTCGCAACTAACTCGTATTATTCCTTCCGATCCTTGATTTATATGAGATTTTTCGAAAATTTAAAAATTAATACATCGGCATGGTGAATAAAGCGTCATCGCTATGAAGTAGTGCTCAAAGCCACGTCTCTAGGTACTTGTGGAACATTTTTGCTGCATGTCAGTACAGTTCATAAAATGCGACATATACGTATATCTGTAGTGTTTCAATTTAATTGACTACAGAGTTAATAAATTGACTACGGTCCTTATAATTCGCGGCTGTAGCCCTGTGCTTGACTAACCAGCCAATCGCGAAATGCCCGCAAAGAGGCTGACGCTACCTTTCGTTCTGGAATTATCAGGTAATAGGCCTTGATGCTGGAAAGTGCCTGAGGGTTGGCAATCACTAAGCGCTTCTCCGTCAGTTCACGTTGAATCAGGAACGGTGGGATCAGTGCGACGCCCATGTCGTGCATGGCCGCCTGGGCGAGCATGGAGAATAGCTCGTAGCGTGGGCCTGTCATGTCGCGGGGGACATTCAGGCTCTGCGCATTGAACCATTGGCGCCAAGCGTAAGGACGGGTAGTTTGTTGTAGCAGTGGCAGTTCAGCGATGTCAGTGGCTGTCAGGGTTGTCATTTGCTTCAGTAGGGCGGGGCTGCACACCGGCATCGGATTCTCACCCATCAATCGGTGGGATTCGGTACCCGACCAGTCCGCATCACCGAAATAGATCGCGGCATCGAACTCGGTATCGGCGAACAGAAACGGCCTTGTGCGGTTGGTAAGGTTGACGGTCACTTCCGGGTGTTTGTGTTGGAAGTCCTTGAGGCGAGGCAGCAGCCACTGTGTGCCGAAGGTCGGTACGACCGCCAGTTCGATAACGTTGGCCCCTTGTTGGCCCATGACTGACAGGGTGTCCCGTTCAACCGCGTCGAGTTGTGTGGCTACCCTCCGGCTGTAGGAAAGCCCTGCTTCTGTGAGCTTAACGCCACGTCTTGAGCGTCGGAACAATTCGACACTCAGAAAATCTTCAAGACTGGCGATCTGTCTGCAGATCGCTCCTTGGGTGAGCGAAAGTTCCTGAGCGGCCTTGGTAAAGCTCTCGTGACGTGCGGCAGCTTCAAAACTGATCAGGGCAGTTGTGCTGGGGATTTTCCTGCGCATGTACGTGAACCTCACTGATGCTTCTTGCTCATGAGCATCTAGCGATGCTTCGGAGTGAGAAATTAGCACAACAGTATGCTAAATCCTCGTTTGTCGAGACGACGGACCGCGCCTAGGATCAGTCAACGTTATTTGACCTGATTCGAGAGGACTCACTCATGGGTGGTAAAGCTAGCTTCAATTGGATCGACCCACTGTTGTTGGATCAACAGCTCACTGAAGAAGAACGCATGATTCGTGACACCGCCGAGCAATTCGCTCAGCAGAAGTTAGCGCCGCGCGTTCTTGAGGCTTTCCGCCATGAAAAGACTGACCCAGCGATCTTCCGCGAGATGGGGGAAGTGGGTTTACTGGGTGCCACCATTCCTGAGCAGTACGGTGGTAGTGGCTTGAGTTATGTCAGTTATGGACTGATCGCCCGTGAAGTCGAGCGCGTCGACTCAGGCTATCGCTCTATGATGAGCGTGCAGTCTTCTCTGGTGATGGTGCCGATCAATGAATTCGGGACCGAAGCTCAGAAACAGAAGTACCTGCCGAAACTGGCCTCGGGGGAATGGATTGGTTGCTTCGGTTTGACGGAGCCTGATCATGGTTCTGATCCGGGAGCGATGATTACTCGCGCACGAAAAGTGGACGGCGGTTACAGCCTCACTGGCAGCAAAATGTGGATCACCAACAGCCCGATCGCTGACGTTTTCGTCGTATGGGGCAAGGATGATGCCGGGGATATCCGTGGCTTCGTGCTGGAGAAGGGGTGGAAAGGCCTGAGCGCTCCGGCGATTCACGGCAAGGTCGGTCTGCGCGCGTCCATCACTGGCGAGATCGTCATGGACAACGTGTTTGTCCCTGAAGAGAACATCTTCCCGGATGTCCGCGGTTTGAAAGGCCCTTTTACCTGTCTCAACTCTGCACGCTACGGCATTTCCTGGGGAGCGTTGGGCGCTGCCGAGTTTTGCTGGCACACCGCTCGCCAGTACACCCTTGATCGTCATCAGTTCGGTCGTCCTTTGGCGGCTACTCAGTTGATCCAGAAGAAGCTGGCCGATATGCAGACTGAAATCACTCTGGCGCTGCAAGGTTGCCTGCGTCTGGGGCGTATGAAAGATGAAGGCACTGCGGCGGTTGAAATCACTTCGATCATGAAGCGTAACTCCTGCGGTAAGTCGCTAGATATCGCACGCATGGCTCGGGACATGCTGGGCGGCAACGGGATCTCTGATGAGTTTGGCGTCGCGCGTCACCTCGTCAACTTGGAGGTGGTGAATACCTATGAGGGCACCCATGACGTTCATGCGCTGATTCTGGGTCGCGCCCAGACCGGTATCCAGGCGTTCTATTAATAGGAGAGCGACCATGGGCGCGCTATCGCATCTACGGGTACTGGATTTGTCTCGGGTGCTAGCCGGGCCTTGGGCCGGGCAGGTCCTGGCGGATCTGGGTGCTGAAGTGATTAAAGTTGAGCGCCCGGGCAAGGGGGACGACACGCGTGCCTGGGGGCCGCCCTTCCTTAAAGACGCTTATGGTGAGAACACCAGCGAAGCGGCTTACTACCTGTCGGCCAATCGTAACAAGCAATCAGTGACCATCGATTTTACGCGGCCTGAAGGGCAGAAGCTGGTGCGCGATCTTGCCGCCAAGTCAGACATCCTGATCGAGAACTTTAAGGTCGGCGGGTTGGAGGCTTATGGATTGGATTATGAGTCGCTGAAGGCGATCAATCCGAATCTGATTTATTGCTCTATCACCGGGTTTGGTCAGACGGGTCCTTACGCTAAGCGCGCGGGTTATGACTTCATGATCCAAGGGCTGGGCGGGTTGATGAGTCTGACGGGGCGACCTGAAGGTGATGAGGGGGCGGGGCCGGTGAAAGTCGGCGTAGCGCTGACGGACATTTTGACGGGGCTTTATTCCGCGGTGGCGATTCTCGCGGCGTTGGCGCATCGGGATCATGACGGTGGCGGTCAGCATATCGATATGGCATTGCTGGACGTGCAGGTAGCGTGTCTGGCTAATCAGGCGATGAACTACCTGACGACAGGCGATGCGCCGAAGCGCCTAGGGAATGCCCATCCGAACATCGTTCCTTATCAGGATTTTCCTACGGCAGATGGAGACTTCATCCTGACCGTGGGTAACGATAGTCAGTTCCGAAAATTTGCCGAGGTCGCCGGGCAGCCGCAGTGGGCGGATGATCCGCGTTTTGCGACCAATACGCTAAGAGTTGCCAATCGCGTGATGTTGATTCCGCTGATTCGCCAGGCAACGGTCTTCAAGACGACAGCTGAGTGGGTTGTGCAATTGGAGAGGGCGGGAGTGCCTTGCGGGCCAATTAATGACTTGGCACAGGTGTTTGCTGATCCTCAAGTTCGGGCGCGTGGACTGTCTATCGAGCTGCCTCATGTACTGGCGGGGATGGTGCCTCAGGTAGCCAGTCCGATTCGTCTGTCCGAGACTCCTGTGGAGTACCGAAATGCGCCTCCTTTGTTGGGGGAGAACACGCTGGAAGTTTTGCAGCGGGTTTTGGGTCTGGATGCTTGTGCAGTGGCTATTTTTAAGGAGACTGGGGTGCTCTGAGGATTCCTCCTATATAGAAGGCGTGGTTTTGCTCTTCTATATAGAGAGCCGGTGAGGCCGTTTTCCGGCCTTCTGCACGTTATTGATAGAAAAGCG